>NZ_JCBATA010000026.1:0-91435 GCF_059816245.1 Frankia sp. RB5 | reverse complement strand
GGTCGGCGCAGCCGTCGACCAGGCGGCGCTCGACGGTCCCGCCACCGGGGCCCCCGCGGCGTCGCCGGCCGCCGCCACCTCGGCGGCCCCGGCAGCGAAGGCAGCCCCAGCCGCGAAGGCAGCCCCAGCCGCGAAGGCAGCCCCAGCCGCGCCCGCCGGTGCCGTGGCCACACCGCTGCGCGGTGCCGCCGCGCGCGTGGTCACCAACATGGAGACCTCGCTGCACGTCCCGACCGCCACGTCGGTGCGGGCGTTCCCGGCGAAGCTCCTCGCGGACAACCGCATCGTGATCAACCGCCACCTGGCCCGCTCCAGCGGCGGCAAGGTGTCGTTCACGCACGTCATCGGCTACGCGATGGTCAAGGCGCTCGCCGCCCACCCGGCGATGAACGCCTCCTACACCGAGGTGAACGGCAAGCCGGCGGTCGTCCAGCCGGAGCACATCAACCTCGGCCTCGCGATCGACCTGGTCACGCCGAAGGGCCGCCAGCTCGTCGTCGCCGCGGTGAAGAAGGCCGAGGCGCTGGACTTCCGCGAGTTCTGGATCGCCTACGAGGACCTCGTCCGCCGGGCCCGCACGAACAAGCTGACCACGGAGGACTTCTCCGAGGTCACCATCAGCCTCACCAACCCGGGCGGCATCGGCACGGTGCACTCGGTGCCCCGGCTGATGCAGGGCCAGGGCACGATCATCGGCGTCGGCGCGATGGAGTACCCGGCCGAGTTCTCCGGCGCATCCGCGAACACGCTGGCCAGGCTCGCGATCTCGAAGACGATCACGCTGACCAGCACGTACGACCACCGGATCATCCAGGGCGCCCAGTCGGGCGAGTACCTGCGCCGGATGCACCAGCTGCTGCTGGGCGAGGACGGCTTCTACGACGAGATCTTCCGGTCGCTGCGGGTGCCCTACGAGCCCATCCGCTGGGTGGCCGACATCCCCGTGGTGCACGAGGGCGACCTCGACCACGGCGCCCGGGTGCAGGAGCTGATCCACGCCTTCCGGGTGCGCGGGCACCTGATGGCCGACACGAACCCGCTCGAGTTCGCCATCCGCAGCCACCCCGACCTGGACATCATCAGCCACGGGCTGACGCTGTGGGACCTCGACCGCGAGTTCGCCGTCGGCGGGTTCGCCGGGCAGCGCACGATGTCGCTGCGCGACGTCCTCGGCGTGCTGCGCGACTCCTACTGCCGCCGGGTCGGCATCGAGTACATGCACATCCAGGAGCCCGACGAGCGGGCCTGGATCCAGGCCCGGGTCGAGCGCTCCGCCGAGCGCCCCGACCCGGCCGAGCAGCTGCACGTGCTGGAGCGCCTCGGCGCCGCGGAGGCGTTCGAGTCCTTCCTGCAGACCAAGTACGTCGGCCAGCGCCGGTTCTCCCTCGAGGGTGCCGAGTCGACCATCCCGACGCTCGACGAGGTGCTCGACCGGGCGGCCGACGCCGGCCTGGACGAGGTCGTCATCGGCATGGCGCACCGCGGCCGGCTCAACGTGCTCGCGAACATCGTCGGCAAGTCGTACCGGCAGATCTTCGACGAGTTCGAGGGCCACCTCGACCCGCAGACCGCGCACGGCTCCGGCGACGTCAAGTACCACCTGGGTGCCGACGGCGTGTACAGCGGTCGGTCGGGGCGCGAGGTGCCGGTGTCGGTCGTCGCGAACCCGTCGCACCTGGAGGCCGTCGACCCGGTCACCGAGGGTGTCGTCCGCGCCAAGCAGGACATCCTGGACAAGGGCTACTCGGGCTTCACCATCCTGCCCGTGCTGGTGCACGGTGACGCCGCGTTCGCCGGGCAGGGGGTCGTCGCCGAGACGCTGAACCTCTCCCAGCTGCGTGGCTACCGCACCGGCGGCACCATCCACCTGGTCATCAACAACCAGGTCGGCTTCACCACCTCGCCGGACTCGAGCCGCTCGTCGGTCTACGCCACCGACGTCGCCCGGATGGTGCAGGCGCCGATCTTCCACGTCAACGGGGACGACCCGGAGGCGTGCGTGCGGGTCGCTGCGCTGGCCTTCGAGTACCGCCAGGCGTTCCACAAGGACGTCGTGATCGACCTGCTCTGCTACCGGCGTCGCGGCCACAACGAGATGGACGAGCCGTCGTTCACCCAGCCGCTGATGTACGACACGATCGCCAGCAAGCGCTCGGTGCGCAAGCTCTACACGGAGGCGCTGATCGGCCGCGGGGACATCACCCGCGAGGAGGCCGAGGAGGCGATGAAGTCCTACCGGGCGGAGCTGGAGAAGGCGTTCGCGCAGACGCGGGACACCACACCGTCCGGCGCGGCCCCACAGCCGCGGATCGTCACCACGCCGGAGGAAGCCGCCGCGGCCGCCGCGGTGAGCACCGCCGTGCCGCTGGAGGCCGTCAAGCGGGTCATCCAGACGCAGGTCACCCTGCCCGAGGGCTTCACCGTGCACCCGCGGCTGCGGCCACAGGTCGAGCGGCGCGCGCAGATGGTCGAGTCCGCCGGGATCGACTGGGCCCTCGCCGAGACGCTCGCGTTCGGCACCCTGCTGCTCGACGGCCGCTCGGTCCGCCTGACCGGGCAGGACAGCCGCCGCGGCACCTTCGGCCAGCGCCACGCCGTGCTCGTCGACCGCCACACCGCCGAGGACCACACCCCGCTGCGCACGCTGCGCCACGGCCTCGACGGCACGGAGAACAACACCGCCGTCGGCACCTTCTACGTCTACGACTCGCTGCTCAGCGAGTTCGCGGCGATGGGCTTCGAGTACGGCTACGCGGTGGCCCGCTCGGACATGCTGGTGCTGTGGGAGGCGCAGTTCGGCGACTTCGCCAACGGCGCCCAGTCGATCATCGACGAGTTCATCACCGCCGGCGAGGCGAAGTGGGGGCAGCGCTCCTCGCTGGTCCTGCTGCTCCCGCACGGCTACGAGGGGCAGGGGCCGGACCACTCCTCGGCCCGCATCGAGCGGTACCTGTCGCTGTGCGCGGACAACAACATGACGGTGTCCGCGCCGTCGTCCCCGGCCAGCTACTTCCACCTGCTGCGCCGCCAGGCACTCTCGCCGGTACGCCGCCCGCTCGTCGTCTTCACACCGAAGTCGATGCTGCGGCTCAAGGCGGCCACCTCGGCGGTGGAGGAGCTCACCGGCGGCGCCTGGCAGCCGGTGATCGACGACGCGGCCGTCGCTGACCCGTCGGCCGTGCGCCGGGTGCTGCTGTCCTCCGGCAAGGTGTACTACGACCTGGCCGCCGCGCGGGACAAGCACGACGACGCCGGCCGGTTCGCGCTGCTGCGCGTCGAGCAGCTCTACCCGACCCCCGGGCCGGAGCTCGCCGCGGTGCTGGAGCGCTACCCGAACGTCGACGACGTCGTCTGGGTGCAGGAGGAGCCGGCGAACCAGGGCGCCTACCCGCACATGGCGCTCAACATCGCCGAGTACCTGCCCCGCGGGATCCGGCTGCGCCGCATCTCCCGGCGGGCCGCCGCCGCGCCGGCATCTGGTTCGTCGCGAGTGCACGAGCGCGAGCAGCGGGCGCTCGTCGAGGCGGCCTACGAGATCTGAGCCGTACCCGGCCGGTGGCTGCCTCCCGTGGGCGGTGGCCACCCGCCGGTGGGCTAGCCTGATCCTCGCGGACGGCATCGTCAGCGGGCACCATCCGCGACGGCGCCCGGAGCAGGCACCGGGGCGTCACGGGGGCGGGGGATCGGCCGGGCAACAGGAGCGCGGATGTACTTCACCGATCGCGGTATCGAGGAACTCGTCGACCGTCGCGGCGAGGAGACGGTCACCTTTGAGGGCCTCGCCGACTCGCTGCGCGCGTTCGTCGATGTGCACCCGCAGTTCGAGGAGGCGGTGGAACGCCTCGCCACCTGGCTCGCCCGCCCCGACGACGACCCGGACCTCTGAGCTCCCCGGCCGGGGGGCGAGATGATCAGCCGGGAACCAGGACGAGCTTGCCGAAGACGTCCCCGGCCGCGAGCCGCTCGAACGCGCCACGCGCCTGCGCCAGCGGCCGAACCTCCTGCACGGGCGGGCGGATGCCGGTACGCGCGAGGAAGCCGACCAGATCCGCGAGTTCGCCGCGGCTGCCCATCGTCGAGCCGATCACCGACAGCTGCAGGAAGAAGATCCGGGTGAGCTCGGCCGGTGGATTCGGCCCGCTGGTCGCGCCGGACACGACGATCCGGCCGCCCGGGCGCAGCGAGCGCACCGAATGCCCCCAGGTCGCGGCACCCACCGTCTCGATGACCGCGTCGACCCGAGCGGGCAGGCGCGCACCGGGCTCGAACACCGCGTCCGCGCCGAGCGCCGCGGCGCGACGCCGCTTGTCCTCGTCGCGCGACGTCACGAACACGGTGTGCCCGGCGGCCTTGGCGATCAGCAGCGCGGCGGTGGCGACCCCGCCGCCCGCGCCCTGCACGAGCACGCTGCCGCCACCGGCGGCCGGCAGCCCGGACCGGGAGACGACCATCCGGTACGCGGTGAGCCAGGCCGTCGGCAGGCAGGCCGCCTCCTCCCAGGAGAGCTCCGCGGGCTTGGGTACGAGGTTGCGCCGCGGCACCGCGACCCGCTGCGCGAGCGTGCCCGGATGCAGTTCGGAGAGCAGGGTCCGGCGCGGGTCCAGCGTCTCGTCGCCGCCGCCCGCCGCCGGATCCCCGATCACCGCGTGCACGACGACCTCCTCCCCCTCGGCGGTGACGCCCGCGGCGTCGCAGCCGAGGATCATCGGGAGACGGTCCGCCGGCAGGCCCACCCCACGGAGGCTGAAGAGATCGTGATGGTTCAGCGAGGCGGCCCGAACCTCGACGGTGGTCCATCCGTCCGGCGGCGTGGGCTCGGGCCGATCCCCGATGTCCAGTCCGTCGAGTGGGCTGTCGGGGTGCAGGGCGACGGCGGCGACGGCAAGCACACGTCGAACCTACGGCCGACCGCGCCGCGGGGCGAGTATCCGCCGGCGGCCGCGGCGCCGATCCCGACGAACACGGATCCTCCGCCCCGACCCGCGCACGCGCCCCGCCGGTGTGCTGAACTCATCGCCGTGGGCAGAACGAGCGCGTGCGAGGCGGTGGGCAGGCCGTGGTGACCCACCAGGACGGCCCGGGCACGCCCGAACGGCATGGCTCCCACCGCCGGCTGGGCTGGCGCCGCCGGCGGCGGCCGGCGCCAGCGCCGGAGGCCCCCGCCACGGTCATCATCGACGGCACGCCGGTCATCACCGTGCTCCCCGCGGACTTCGTCTGCTGCTCCTACAAGGGCTGCGGGACGCTGCGCCCCCTCGCCGAGGCGGCCGAGAACCGCCCCTGCCCGGGCTGCAACCGCGTCTGACGGCTCGTCCCGGCCGGCGGGAGGCACGGACCACACCCCGCCCCAGCACTCCTGACGAACCAGCCCCGGAAACGGCACAGGGCCCCGCGGAGAAGCTCCGCGGGGCCCCGAGAACCCGATCGCCGGTGCTGGCGGCGCGATGGCCGCCCCGGCCATGCCCGCGGCCCACGCTCCGGCCGCCCACCCCGCACCGGTGCCCCACCCGCACCGGTCACGCTCCCGCCACACGGGCGCGTGATCCTCCACTGCTCGGCTCAGCGCCGGGCGACCCCGTCCGCCCGGGCGGCCGCGGCGACCGCGGCGGCGACGGCGGGAGCGACCCGCTCGTCGAACACACTCGGGATGATGTGGTCCTCGGTGAGCTCGTCGGCGATGACGGCGGCGAGCGCGTCGGCGGCGGCGAGCTTCATGCCCTCCGTCACCCGGCTGGCCCGCACGTCGAGGGCACCGCGGAACAAGCCCGGGAAGGCCAGCACGTTGTTGATCTGGTTGGGGTAGTCGCTGCGCCCGGTCGCCACGATGCGGGCGTACTTGTGCGCGACCTCCGGGTCCACCTCCGGGTCCGGGTTCGCCATCGCGAAGATGATGGCTTCCGGCGCCATGGTGGCGACCGCCTCCTCCGGCACCTTGCCGGAGGACAGACCGAGGAACACGTCGGCGCCGTTGAGCGCGTCCGTGATCGAACCGGTCAGGTGCGCCTTGTTGGTCTCCGCGGCGAGCGCCGCCTTGACCGAGGTGAGGTTGTCGCGGCCGGGGTAGATGATGCCGCGGCTGTCGCCGACGGCGATGTCGCCGATGCCGGCGGCGAGCAGGATCCGGGTCACCGCGACGCCGGCCGCACCCGCTCCGGACACCACCGCGCGCAGGTCGCCGAGGGTCCGCCCGGTCAGCTTCGCGGCGTTCTCCAGGGCCGCCAGCGCCACGATCGCCGTGCCGTGCTGGTCGTCGTGGAAGACCGGAATGTCGACCCGCTCCTGCAGCAGCCGCTCGATCGCGAAGCAGCGCGGCGCCGAGATGTCCTCCAGGTTGATCCCGCCGAAGCTCGGGGCGAGCCGCACGACGGTCTCGACGACCTGCTCGACGTCCGTGCAGTCCAGCGCGAGCGGCACCGCGTCGACGCCGCCGAAGTGCTTGAACAGCGCGGCCTTGCCCTCCATGACCGGCAGGGAGGCCGCGGGGCCGATGTCACCCAGGCCGAGCACGGCGGTGCCGTCGGTGATGACGGCGACGACGTTGGAGCGCCAGGTGTAGTCGTCGGCGAGGGCCGGCGTCTCGGCGATCGCCGTGCACACCCGGGCGACGCCGGGGGTGTAGGCGAGCGAGAGGTCCTCGCGGTTCTCCAGCGGGACGGTGAGCGCAACGCCGATCTTCCCGCCGCGGTGCAGGGCGAAGGCGGGGTCGTCGTCGGACGGCCGGGGGCTGACCGCGGCCAGCTCCGACGCGGCGGTGGAGTCGAGGGTCGAATGGTCAGTGGTTGCGGTCACGGAGGTTGCTCCTCGGACAAGCCGCCGGTGGACCCGCTGGGGCGGTCGTGGTCCCACCAGGACGGCGGCTACAAGGTTGCCCGCCCCCCGAGCGTGGCGTGGTCCGCGGGAGGGCGAGCCTGAGCGGTCCCACCACATCGTGTGGGGCGGGACAAGAACCCGGGGGGTGCCCGGGGCACATCCAATATGGCACGCGGGCCCGGCGCCGTTCACCGTAAGGTTTCGCTCACGGCGAACAGGTCGAGCAGGGTTGCCGCGGGATCGAAACGGACCGACACGAACCGGGTGCGGATGCGTGGCCGAAGTATCACATGATCAGGGGTGGGTGCGGTTCGAACCCGCTCATGTCACACGTCGCGCCGCGCGGAGCCTAGTGGTCGTCAGTGCACATCGATGCCTTTCGTCATGGGGCCAGGATATCCGGCCTCGCCGCGACAATCGCCTTTTCGAGGACTGCCTCCGGCAGCGGGATCAGCGGCTCCACACCGGCGCCGAGACCCTCCCCAACCTGCAGCGTGGACGAAGTTCTCGCAGGTCAGGTACCCAAAGGGCGATGCGGCCGGGCCGCCGTGAAGGTCGTTGCCGAGTGGCCCCGCGCACCCGACGAGTTCTTCGACACGAACACAAAAACTATCGCCGGAATGGATATCGACCTCGCCCGCCCGCCGGACCGTGGGCGTGGTCTCAGTGGCCAGCCCACGCGGGCCGTCCCCGACGCGAACCCGCCGGCCCGACCGCCGGCCGCCACGATCCCCACATGGCCTCGTTCGCAGGCACCAAGGAGCGGGATCGACATGCGGGACGGGCGACCCCGGCCGCGACCCGAGAACATGACTCCAGGCGGCACTGGCATAACCCCCGGTAACGGACGGGCCCGCCCACCCACCAGCGGAGCCAGTCCTCCGCAAGAGCCACACCTGTGCACCAACGCGTCCCGACAGGGCCGCGCGGCCTGCTGTGGGCCGTCGCGGGTAACCGGTACCGTCACAGTCGTGGAGATCAGCGAACTATCGGTTCCGGACGCCTGGGTGTTCACCCCGCGTCAGCACTCCGACAGCCGCGGGACCTTCCTGGAGTGGTTCCGCTCCGACGCCCTGGCCGAGGTCGTCGGCCACCCCCTCGCCCTGTCACAGGCGAACCACAGCGTCAGCCGCAGCGGGACGCTGCGCGGCGTGCACTACGCGCAGGTTCCACCGAGCCAGGCGAAGTACGTGACCTGCGTGCGCGGGCGCGTCCTGGACTGCGTCGTCGACATCCGCACCGGCTCGCCGACCTTCGGCGCCTTCGCCTCCGTCGTCCTCGACGACGTCGACCGGTGCGGGCTGTACGTCTCGGAGGGCCTGGGGCACGCGTTCATGGCGCTGACCGACGACGCGGCGATCTCCTACCTGTGCTCGACGCCGTACACGCCGGACCGGGAGTTCGGCATCCATCCACTCGATCCGGACCTGGCGCTGCCCTGGCCACCGGAGCTCGTGCCGCTGCTGTCCGCGAAGGACTCCGCGGCGCCGACGCTGAAGGAGGCGGAGTCCGCCGGCCTGCTGCCCACCTACCGCGAGTGCCAGGCGCTCTACCGGGAGCTGCGCGCCGCCGGCGCGGCCGCGAGCGTCGGCGCGGGTGGCGGGCGGTGATCCGGGTCGCCGGACCGGGGGACGTCGAGGACGTCCTGGCGCTGGTCCGGCAGCTCGCCGCCTATGAGAGCGAGCCCGGCGCGGTCGCGATGACCGCCGCCGACCTGCAGGCCGCCCTCTTCGCCCCGATGCCCAGCGCCCACTGCCTGGTCGCGACCCCGGACCCGCTGTCCGCCCCCGACCAGGCTACCGCGCAGGGGGTGGTCCCGCCCCCGGTCGTGGGCTTCGCGATCTGGCATCCGACCTTCTCGACCTGGACCGGCCAGACCGGGATGCACCTGATCGACCTGTTCGTCCGCGCCGAGCACCGCCGGGCCGGGCACGGCCGGGGCCTGCTCGCCGCGCTGGCGGCGATCGCCGTCGAGCACGGGCACCGCCGGCTGGAGTGGGCGGTCCTCGACTGGAACACCCCCGCCCACGGCTTCTACCGCTCGCTCGCGGCCCACCCGCTCGACGGCTGGACGACCTGGCGCCTCGACGGCGATGCCCTGACCGCCCTCGCCGCCCAGGCCAGCCCGTGCCCCGGCATCTCACTGTTCCCCCACACCCAGCACACCGAAGACCCACCCACCGCCGGCCCGCCGGCCGCGCCGGCCTGACCGTCGCGCCACCCTCACCCTCACCCCGCACCCGCTAAAAGCGGCATAAATCGGTCATTTTACCCAGCAGACGGACACCGCACCGGGGGCACGGAAGCCGCGACCGTACCCTTCGCGACGACTTTCGATCACCCGACCTGCGGCACCCGCGGACGGCTGGGTACGGTGGAGGCGGTGGCCGTCACCGGACGCCGACAAGCGCCTATCCCAACCGGGCATGACCGCTCCGCCGGGGGCACGACCGTCCCGCAGGGACGTGGTTGCGCTGGCATGAGGGACGTCACGGCCGGGCGGAGGAGGCTTGACGGGGTCGGCGATCGGGAAGGCAGTCACCTACAACATCATCGTTAGTCCGGCTACGGCCACCCGCGAGGGACCCACCCCTCGCACGACGCAGGCTCTTTGGGGGTAGGAACGTGGATCCGACGCCTTCGACCGGCGGCGCGGAGAACTCCGACACCATCGACAGCCACACCGCCCATTCCGGCGGACTGCGCGACGTCGTCGCTCTCACGCTGCCCGCGGCAAGCGCGTACCTGACCGTGCTGCGCACCGCGACGGCGTCGCTGGCCGCCCGGCTCGACTTCACCCTCGACGACATCGAGGACCTGCGGATCGCCGTGGACGAGGCGTGCGCGCTCCTGCTCGTCTCCGCGGTACCCGGTTCGTCGCTGGACTGCACCTTCACGCTGTCGCCCGGGGTGATGCACGTGCTGGTGACGGTCGAGAGCCTCGACGGCGAGCCGCCGTCGGAGGACACCTTCGCCTGGACGGTGCTCAAGGCGCTGGCCGGGGACGTCGAGGCCTACACCGGTCCCGGCTCCAAGGTGAGCATCACGCTGCAGAAGCGGCGCGGAGTGCGGGCGGACCTGGGTGAGCCGCCCGCCGGCCACGTGCGGGGCTCGGGCGCCGCCGACGCGGCCCCGTCAGTGGACGCGGTAGGTACATCGTGACGTCCACCGGCAGAACCCCGACCCCGCCGCGCACCGCGCCCGACGAGGACCCGCGTGCGCCGGACCCCGTGGCCGCGCTCAGCCAGCGCGCCGCGGCGGTGGACGACCAGCCGACCGACGGCGGACCCGCGGCCGGCAACGGGCAGGCCACCCAGGACGAGCGGGGCGCGCCGTCCCGCACCGGCTCCGACCCGGCCGCCCACTCCGCCGCGACCGGCGGTTCCGCGCCGGCGGCCGAGGCGGGCGACCAGCCGACGGGCGAGGCCACCACCGAGCGGTCCCACTCCCCGGACCGGGCGATGGCCCGCGCGCTGTTCGTGCGCCTCGCCGAGCTGCCCGAAGGCGACGCGGAGCGCGCCGCCATGCGCGACCAGCTCGTCCGCATGCACCTCCCGCTGGTCGAGTACCTCGCCCGCCGCTTCCGCAACCGCGGCGAGCCGCTCGACGACCTCGTCCAGGTCGCCACCATCGGCCTGATCAAGTCGGTGGACCGGTTCGACCCCGAGCGCGGCGTCGAGTTCTCCACCTACGCCACCCCGACGATCGTCGGCGAGATCAAGCGGCACTTCCGGGACAAGGGCTGGGCGATCCGCGTCCCCCGCCGCCTGCAGGAGCTCAAGCTCTCGCTGACCAAGGCGACCTCCGAGCTCTCGCAGACCCTCGGCCGCTCACCGACAGTCAGCGAGATCGCCCGGCACCTGCAGATGAGCGAGGAGGACGTCCTCGAGGGCCTGGAGTCGGCGAACGCCTACTCCGCGGTCTCGCTCGACGCGCCCGACTCGGGCGACGACGAGGCACCCGCCGTCGCGGACACCCTCGGCGTCCAGGACGAGTCGCTGGAGGGCGTCGAGTACCGGGAGTCCCTCAAGCCGCTGTTGGAGAAGCTGCCGCCGCGAGAGAAGCGGATCCTGCTGCTGCGCTTCTTCGGGAACATGACCCAGTCCCAGATCGCCACCGAGCTCGGCATCTCCCAGATGCACGTCTCCCGGCTGCTCGCGCGCACCCTGGCCCAGCTGCGCCGCGGCCTGCTCGAGGACGGCTGAGCGCTCACGGGCGACGCGGACGGCGGGCGGTGGGCGGGACGCCTGCCTCGGCGTCGTCCCCGCGCGTACCGCGCCCGCCGGAAGCTCGCTCACCCGGGCCGCGGGCGTCCGGCGCCGACGGGCCGAACCCGCCCGCGACCAGCAGCGAGCCGACGATGAGCAGCGGCACGACGAGCAGCGGCACGCCGTAGCCGTAGTCCCCCGCCTGCAGCAGGCCCCAGGCCACCGGCAGGCACAGCACCTGCACGACCAGGGTTGGCGACCTGAACGCCGCCCCCCGTCGCAACACGCCCCCTGCCAGCACCGCGATCCCCGCGGCTCCGATCAGCGCGAGCACGCCGCCGGTCTCCGCGCGGCCCACGTCGTCGATGTCGGAACCGAACCCGCGCAGCACCTGCAGGACGCCGAGCGCCAGCAGCACGAGTGCCTCGGCCGTGAGCAGCACACTGGCCAGCCGGGCCGGTACGGACGCGCCGGCCACGGCCGCGCGCACCGCGCCGAGCCGCCCGGTGCCAGGCCGGTCCGTGCCAGGCCGCCCGGTGCCGAGCCGCCCGGTGCCAGGCCGGTCGTCGCCGGGCCGACCGGCGGAGCGACGGGTGGATCCCATATGCCCGACACTACGTCCACTCCCGACGCGCCGTCGCGAGCCGATCCCCGGCCGTCGCCGTCTGACGAGGTCACCCACCGCCCGCGCGGTCTGTCATGTTTCCCCGATGTGAGAGTTTTCCCAGGCGCCGCCCGACCTGTGCGGGCGGACTACGGTAGAGACATGCGAGGGCTGCTGGTCGTCAACCCCGTCGCGACCACCACAACCGAGCGCGTCCGTGACGTCCTCGCCAGCGCGCTCGCGGCGGACCTCGCGCTGGAGACGGTGGTCACCAAGGGCCGTGGGCACGGGATGGAGCTCGGCGCGCGCGCCGTGGAACTCGGTGTCGACGTGGTGATCGCCCTCGGTGGCGACGGCACGGTCAACGAGATCGTCAACGGTCTGCTCCAGAACGGTCCGATCCCGGACGGTCCCGCGTTCGCGGTCGTGCCCGGCGGCAGCACCAACGTGTTCGTCCGTGCCCTGGGCTACTCCGCCTCGCCCGTCGAGGCGACCGGGGAGCTGCTGGACGCGCTGCGCGCGGGGCGCAGCCGGCGGATCAGCCTCGGCCAGGCCGCCTGGGGTGAGGAGCGCCGCTGGTTCAGCTTCTGCTTCGGCGTCGGGCTGGACGCGCGGGTGGTGGACCGGGTGGAGCGCAAGCGCAGCCGGGGCCGGCGCAACACCCCCGGGCTGTTCCTGCGGGCCGCGGCCGCCCAGCTGTCCGGCCGGGCCGACCGCGGTGCCCCCACCATCGAGCTGGAGACGACCGACGCCCACACCCCCGGTGATCCCGCGGCGATCGGCGTCACGCCAGGGCCCGAGTCCGACCCCGCCGGCGTCCGCGCGCAGACCGAGGCGCCCGGCGGTGCCGCGGGCGAGGGAGCGGGGGACGACGAACGGCGGATCGCGCTCGGCATCGTGTGCAACACCCGGCCGTGGACGTACCTGGACTCCCGCCCGGTGCTCGCCTGCCCGGACGCGTCGTTCGACACCGGCCTGGACCTGGTCGCGCTGCGCCGGGTCCGGCTGTCCTCCGTGCTGCGCGCGGGGTCGCAGATGCTCGGCGACGGCGAGGGCCCCCGCGGGGGCAACGTCGTGCGCCACCACGACGCGGCGACGATCCGCTTCCGCTGTGCCGACCCGCTGCCCATCCAGATGGACGGCGAGTACCTCGGCGAGAGCCCCGAGATCCTGCTCTCCCACCACCCGCACGCCCTGCGCGTCATCGCCTGACCGCCCGGCGGGCGCCGGGCCCGCGACGAGCGGCGGTCCCAGCGCCCGCTCGGCTCAGGTCGCCGGGTGGCCCCCGGGTGGGTTCGGGTCCTCGGCCGCGAGGGCCCGGCGGACCTCGACCGGGTCGTCGCAGATGATCCCGGCCACCCCGGCGTCGTGCAGGGCACGGGCCACGTCGGTGGTGGTGACCGTCCAGGTGACCAGGCGGACCCCGGCCTGCCGGGCGCGGATGGCCGCGTCCGCCGAGCCCAGCACGGCGCTGGTGTGCGCGTGCAGCTCGGCGTGGCGGGCCGCGCGGACGTAGCCGAGACCGCCGCCGACGGACATCCGCGGCATCGTCAGGAACGCCGTCGCCACGGCGAGCTCCGCGTCCCGCACGGCCTCGATGGCGAACCAGTCGAACGAGGAGACGGTGACACCGGGGGCGCCGGCGTCGAGCTCGGCCACGGCGGGCCTGGGGCCGGTGTACCCGCGGGCGCGCAGCGCTTCCACGAGGGCCCTGGCGGTGCGTTCCCGCGGGGCGTCGAAGTCGGGCTGGCCCGGCTGGTTCTTGATCTCGCAGACGAGCCGGCCGCGACCGGCCCAGACATCGATGATCTCGTCGAGCAGGGGGATTCCGCGGGCCCGCAGCGCGGCGGTGGACTGGCGGATCACCGCGCGACCGGCGGGACGGGACAGCCGCGCGTCGTGCACGCAGACCAGATCCCCGTCGGCGCTGCGTCGCACATCGATCTCGACACCGTCGGCGCCGGCGCCGAGCGCCGCGTCGACCGCCTCGACCGTGTTCTCCGGGCCGGGGACCCTGCTACCTCGATGACCGAGAACCTGCATGGCCCCAACCCTGCCATCTCCGACCCGGCGCGCGTGTCACGGCAGGGGGAGCAGGGCGCCACAGCGGGGTCGCAGTCGCGCACACACCCCCGAAGGGGCATCGATGCCCAGATGGCATGACCCGACACTCTTGATCAGTAAGGATCCTACCGGGTGGACGGGGGCCGCCGCGAGGGGTACCTGTCGGGAGGGTGACATCCCCTGCCAACCAGGACTTCCTATGCCCCACACCACCTCGAAGGAACGGTCGCACCGCGTGGCCCATCTGTGTCCCTGCCGGACAAGTGCAGGCCAGAGAGGGTGTGAAGACGCTTGCAGGTTCTTGCGCCCCTGCCGGTTCCGGTGGGAGGGTGGCGAATGTCCGAGGTGGATGCACGTGCACCTGGGCTCACCGACCGCCAGAAACCCGCTCCACGGGCCGCCGCCGGGGCCGAGCAGACATCCTGCTCATTCAATTTTCATCCGCGGCACAACCGTAGCGGCTCGCAAAGCGTCTCATGTGCAGTGTGGCCCGAGACGAGAGAGGGAGTTGTACGCATGGACTGGCGCCACAGAGCGCTCTGCCGTGACGAGGATCCCGAGCTCTTCTTCCCGATCGGTACTACCGGTCCGGCAGAACGCCAGGTCGAAGAGGCAAAGGCCGTTTGCGCGCGGTGCGCAGTCACGAGTGACTGCCTGAACTGGGCTCTGGACACCGGGCAGGACTCCGGGGTCTGGGGCGGGATGAGCGAGGACGAACGCCGGGCGCTCAAGCGCCAGGTGCGGCTGCGGGTCCGAACCGCCTGACGGCACCACCCCCGGAGCCTCGGCACCACCATCCGGGGTCCACGATCCGGCCGCGACATCACCGTCGATCCGGACAGCACCACCGCGCTCCGCGTCGGATCCACCATCTCCGCGCGCGGCATGCCCTGAACGCCGGAGCACATACCGCCGGCGCGATACCGGGGAACTCGCACGCCCCTGGGGTACCCGCACGACGCCACGCCCCGCTCCGCGCCCCGGCGCGGAGGCGGCTGGCGGCAACATCGGCCGTTCTGTCCGCGCGCCCGCCGCAGTGATGCGGCGGGCGCGGACGGAGCGGCCGTCACGTTTGTGTGCCCCCGTCGACCTGGGCCGAGTCCGCGCGGAACGCGTCCGCGGGAGCCTCGCCCGCCGCGCCCGCCGCGCCCGGCGACCCGACGCGACGGCGGCCGCGACCCCCGAGCGCGGACGCGGCGCATCGCCACACCGACCGCGGACGAGGGACACATCCGTGGGATACCCACCTCCCCCCGCCCTAAACACTCAACTTTCAGAAAGCGGGATCGACAGGAGCGCCTCGGTGCCACGCTCCGGACCGGCCTGCAGCCGGATCGTCCCGTGCATCTCCCCCAGCACCAGCTGCCGCACGATCTGCAGCCCCAACCGGGGGGAGTGCTCGAGCTGGAAGTCCTCCGGCAGCCCGGCCCCGTCGTCGGCGACCACGACGTCGAGCCGGTCCACCGAGCGGTGGACCCGCACCTCGATCGAACCCGCCGAACCGTCGAACGCATGTTCTACAGCATTCTGCAGAAGCTCCGAAAGCACAAGGGCCAGCGGGGTGGCGAGTTCACCGGGCAGCCGGCCGAAGGAGCCCGAGCGCCGGGTGTTCGCCCGCGCTCCGGTGGACGCCAGGTCCACCGTCACCGAGGTGATCTGGTCGGCGATCTCGTCGAACGGGACGCTCTCTCCCAGGCTCTGCGACAACGTCTCGTGCACGACCGCGATCGAGGTCACCCGGCGCACCGACTCCCGCAGCGCCGCCCGGGCCTCGTCAACCTTGGTCCGGCGCATCTGCAGGCGCAGCAGCGCGGCCACGGTCTGAAGATTGTTCTTGACCCTGTGATGGATCTCACGGATGGTCGCGTCCTTGCTGAGCAGCAGTGCCTCCCGGCGGCGCAGGTCGGAGACGTCACGCACCAGCACGAGCACCTCGCGGGTCGCCCCGGGGAACAGCGGGATCGCCCGCAGCAGCACCACCGTGCTGCCGACGCCCGCCTCGACCTCCACCGGCCGGCGCCGCCCGATCGCGTGCCAGACGGCGGGCGTCGTCGCCGGCAGGTTCAGCGCCCGGTGCACCGTGCGCAGGTCCTCACCCGTCACGTTGCCGGTGTAACCGAGGCGGCGGTAGGCGGACAGCGCGTTCGGGCTCGCGAAGACGACCTTGCCCGCGCCGTCCAGGCGCATCATCCCGTCCCCCACCCGGGGTGACTCGGGCAGCTCCGCCGAGCTGCCGCGGAACGGGAACGCCCCCTCCGCGATCATCAGCGCCAGGTTGTTCGCGCCCTGCAGGTAGGACGACTCCAGATCGCTGGGCGTGCGCGGGTTGACCAGGTTGGTGTCGCGGGCGAGCACGGCGATCACCTCGTCGCCGCGGCGGACCGGGATCGCCTCGGTGCGCACCGGGACGCCGCCGTCCCACTCGGGCTCGCCCTCCCGGGCGATCCGGTGCTCCCGCCAGGCGTTCTGGACCACCCAGCGGTTGATGACGACGCTGCCGACCTCGTCGTTGTGGTACGCCGTCGGCCCCGTGGTGGGCCGCACCTGGGCCACCACGAGGAACTCGGTCCCGCTGGTCTGGCCTCCGCGCCCCGAGGCCGAACCGGAGCGGACGGGCACGAGCAGCAGCAGATCAGCGAAGGACAGGTCGGCGAGCAGGGCCCAGTCCGCGACGAGCGCGTGCAGGTGGTCGATGTCGTCGTCGCTGAGGTCCGTGCTCGCGCGCAGCATGTCGGCGAGGGTTCCCACGGGTCTGGAGACTGCCAGACCGGCGCCGGCCGCGAGCTGCCGGGCACCCGCATTCGCCCCTGGTGAGCCGTACGCTCGCCGTCGTGACCGTCGACAGCGCCACCGCGAACGCCCGTTCCGCCACATCCGCGGGCCGGGAGACCGATGTGAGCGTAGCGAAGACCACATCGCCGCCCGGCGGCGGGCGTCCCGCCCCGGCGGCCGACCCGCTGGCCTGGCTCGCCGACAACGAGCGCGACCGGCGCGCCGCCGGCCTGCGCCGCGCCCTGCGCCCTCGCGCCGCGCACCCCACCCCCGCGCTCATCGACCTCGCCGGCAACGACTACCTGGGCCTCGGCCGGCATCCCGCGGTCGTCGAGGGCGCGGCGCGCGCGGCGCGGACCTGGGGGGCCGGCTCCACGGGCAGCCGGCTCGTCACCGGCTCCACCACGCTGCACGAGGAGCTGGAGCAGGCCCTCGCCGGGCATGTCGGCTTCCCGGCCGCGCTGGTGTTCTCCTCCGGGTACACGGCGAACCTCGGCTGCCTGACGGCGCTTGCCGGGCCCGGCGACCTGATCGTGTCGGACGCGCTCAACCACGCCTCGATCGTCGACGCCTGCCGGCTCTCGCGGGCCACCGTCGCGATCACCCCGCACGGTGACGTCGACGCCGTCCACGCGGCGCTGGCCGCCGGCGGCTGGCGGCGCGCGCTCGTCGTCACCGAGTCCGTGTTCTCCGCGGACGGCGACGCTGCGCCGCTGGCGCGGCTGCACGCCACCGCCCGGGCGCACGGGGCGCTGCTGGTCGTCGACGAGGCGCACGGGCTCGGCGTCGTCGGTCCGGGCGGGCGGGGCGCGCTGTGGGCGGCGGGGCTCGCGGGCGAACCGGACGTCGTGGCGACCGTCACCCTGTCCAAGGCGCTCGGCGGTCTCGGCGGGGCGGTGCTCGGCCCGGTCGCGCTGCGCGACCACCTTGTCGACACGGCTCGCACGTTCATCTTCGACACCGGCCTCGCCCCGGCGAACGTGGGCGCCGCGCTGGGGGCGCTCACCGTCCTGCGGGAGCAGCCGGAGCTGGCGGCGGCGGTGCGCGCGCGGGCGGCGCAGCTCGCCGCGCTGACCGGGGCGCCGGCGCCGGCCGCGGCGGTCGTGTCGGTCGTCATCGGCGATCCGGAGCCCGCGGTGGCCGCGGCGGCGGCGTGCCTCGCCCGCGGCGTCGCCGTCGGCTGCTTCCGGCCGCCGACGGTGCCCGCCGGCACCAGCCGGCTGCGGCTGACCGCCCGCGCCGATCTCACCGATGCCGACCTGCGCGTGGTCACCGAGGTGTTCGCCGCGGCGCAGGTGCGCGCCCGATGACGGTGCTGGTGGTCACCGGGACGGGCACCGAGGTCGGCAAGACGGTGGTCACCGCCGCGCTCGCCGCGCTCGCCCGGCACCGCCACCACGCCGTCGCCGCCGTCAAACCCGCGCAGACCGGCGTCGGTCCCGGCGAGCTCGGGGACGTCGACCTCGTCGCCAGCCTCGCCGGCATCGACGACGTCCACGAACTGGCCCGCTATCCCGACCCGCTCGCGCCCGCGGCCGCCGCGCGGCGCTCGGGGCTGGCCCCCGTCGACCTGGCCGGACTCGCGACCCGCATCGCCACGCTGGCGGCCGACCGCGACCTGGTGCTCGTCGAGGGCGCCGGCGGGCTGCTCGTGCGCTACGACGCGAACGGCGCGACGCTGGCCGACCTGGCCCGGACGCTGGCCGCGCCGGTGCTGGTCGTGACGAGCGCCGGGCTCGGCGCGCTGAACACCGTCGCGCTGACCCTGGAGGCGATGGCGCAGCGCGGGCTGGACCTCGCCGGAGTGGTGATCGGCTCATGGCCGGCCGAACCCGACCTGGCCTGCCGCAGCAATCTGGCCGACCTGGAGACCCTCGCCGGGCGGCCACTGTCCGGCGCGCTGCCGGCCGGCGCCGGGCTGCTGGACCGCGCCACGTTCCTCGCGACCGCCCGCCACTCGCTCGAACCCGCCCTCGGCGGCACCTTCCACGCCCGTGAGTTCGTCGACTGCCAAGGGCGCTGACCATCCACCATCGATGTCATCAACATCACAAGGAGTGACAATCGAGTACCGTCAGGCGCGAACGTGCCCCACGTCGCGCCCGAAAAGGGCGCGGCCGGACGGTCCGGGCCGGACAATAGGTGCTCCCCCACGCCGGCCGACGCCCTGACCCGGCGAGGCCCGGACCCACCGGGACCGACCCGGACCGTCACCGGGCGGACCGACCGACAACCCGACGACCGCGACCGAACTCGCCCTGTCCGACGCCCTCGCCTGGAGGCCACCGTGACCGCACCCGTGACCACGCACCCCACCGCCGCGGCGGCGGTGTCCCCCCAGGAGTCCGCCGACGCCGCCTCCGCCCCCGCCACCTCCGCAGCCCCCACCACCTCGGCAGCCGACACCTCGGCAGCCGACACCTCGGCCGCCGCTGCCACGCACGCTGCCGAGACCGCGCCCGCCGCCGCGGATCCGGCGGAGATCCTCGCGCACGCGCGGCGGGAGGTCCTCGAGGGCGGCCGGGGGCTCGACGAGGCCGGCGTGCTCGCCGTGCTGCGGCTGCCGGACGAGGCGCTGAGCGAGCTGCTCGCGCTCGCCCACGAGGTGCGGATGCGCTGGTGCGGGCCGGAGGTCGAGGTCGAGGGCATCGTCAGCCTGAAGACCGGCGGCTGCCCGGAGGACTGTCATTTCTGCTCGCAGTCCGGCAAGTTCGACTCGCCGGTCCGCTCGGCCTGGCTGGACGTGCCGTCGCTGGTGGACGCCGCCCGGCAGACCGCCGCGACCGGGGCGACCGAGTTCTGCATCGTCGCCGCCGTGCGCGGCCCGGACGCACGACTGATGTCCCAGGTCCGCGAGGGTGTCGCCGCCATCCAGGCGGCGGTGGAGATCAACGTCGCCTGCTCGCTGGGCATGCTGACCCAGGCCCAGGTCGACGAGCTGACCGAGATCGGAGTGCACCGCTACAACCACAACCTCGAGACGGCCCGCTCGCACTTCACCAAGGTCGTCACCACCCACTCCTGGGAGGAGCGGTGGGAGACGTGCGAGATGGTGCGTGCCGCCGGGATGGAGCTGTGCTGCGGTGCGATCCTCGGCGTCGGTGAGTCGCTGGAGCAGCGCGCGGAGCTCGCCGCACAGCTCTCCGCGCTCGATCCGGACGAGGTGCCGCTGAACTTCCTCAACCCGCGGCCCGGCACGCCGTTCGGCGACTACCCGCCGGTCGAGCCCCGGGACGCCTTGCGGGCGATCGCCGCGTTCCGGCTCGCGATGCCCCGCACGATCCTGCGCTACTCTGGCGGCCGCGAGATCACCCTCGGCGACCTGGAGACGCAGGGCATGCTCGGTGGCATCAACGCGGTGATCGTCGGCAACTATCTGACGACGCTCGGCCGCCCCGCCGAGGCCGACCTGAAGATGCTCGCCGACCTGAGCATGCCGATCAAGTCCCTGCAGGCCACCCTGTAGCACCGGAGCGGCCGCGCCCCGCCGCCCGCTCCGGGCGACATGCGACGCACCGGAGCCGGCGGGGGCGGGGGTCAGGCGTTCGTGGCCGTCATCAGGCCGTGCTCGGCGCAGCGTGCCGACCAGCCGACAGGCGTCACCTGCACCACCATCCGCCGCCGGCAGATCCGGCAGTACCGCGGCGGCTCCAGCTCCCGTGCCCGCGCGCACGCCTCATGGTTACCCACGCTGGCCAGCTGGCCACAACGGTCACAGAACGAGGCGTCCATGAACATCAGCTTAAGGCATGGCACGACAGTGTGACCCCGACCAACAACCGGGGTGCCTGGCGGGGCGGCGCCAGGCGAGGATCAGCCGGCCGCGGCCGGCTCGACCACGGCGATGAGGTCGCCGTCCTGCACGACGTCACCCTCCTGCACCGCGATCCGGGCGACCGTGCCGCCGTCCTCGCTGATCACCGGGATCTCCATCTTCATGGAGTCGAGGATGACGAGCGCGTCACCAGCGGCCACCGGGTCCCCCACACCGACGACGACCTTCCACACGTTGGCCACCATCTCGGCGCGGACCTCTTCCGGCATGGACGCTCCCTTCAGCGTGCGGTGCGAACCTGCCATGAGCCTAGTGCCCAGCGTCATGCCGACCAATGCCCCACGCGCATGAGGGCCCAGGGACCACGACGCGAGGACGACTCGACCGCCCGGTGTTGGGCATCGCCGAGGTAAGCCCGCAGACTACGCATGTGCTCGTACTTGTCGTGCTGACCCTGGTATGTGGCCTGGTCGTCGGCCTCGCCCGCGGCGGAACCCTCGGCGCGTTCGCCCGCGTCCACGTCTACCGGCCCTGGCTGTTCGCCGTGCTGGTGCTCGTACTCGCGGTGGGTGGGCTCGTTCCGGCGCTGCACAGCCCGGCCTGGATCGCGGCCGCCGTGCTCGCCGCCCTGTTCGCCGGGATGAACAACCGGCTGCCGGGGCTCGGGCTCCTGGTCACCGGCATCATCGCCAACGCCGCCGTCATCACGGCCAACGGCGGCGAGATGCCGGTGTCGCTGTGGGGCGCGCACCGCGCCCGCGTCCCCGTCGACGACATCCTCGCCTCGGCCTTCCACACGCCGGCCGGGGGCGGCACGAGCCTGCGGCTGCTCAGCGACCTCATCCCGTTTCCGTTCCCCGGAGTGCCCGCGGTGCTGAGCGTCGGCGACGTGGCGATCGCGGCGGCGCTCGGCGTGTTCGGCGCGGTCACGCCGGTGCGGGCGTTCCGCACGCTGCAGGCCCGCCGCAACGCCGCGCTGGCCGGCGCCCTGCCGCCGATGTACGGCGGCACCGGCCGGACCCGCCCCGAGCCGACACCCGCCGGCCGCGACGAGCCGGCCCACCACGACGAGACCGCCGCGTACAGCGGGACCACCGAGCACGACGAGACCGCCGCGTACGAACGTCCGGCGGCCCGCCAGGCGGCCCATGACGATTCCGACGAGCCAGACGACTGGGACGAGCCCGACCAGACCGGCGGCTGGGACGAGCCCGACGCCTGGCCCGATGAGCCCGAGCAGGACGCCCCCCGGGCCGGGGACCACGACAGCCGCAACGGAACCGACGCGGCGGGCGGGTCCCGGATCTCCGAGCGTGGGCGGGTCGTGAGCGCATGGGACGACGATCCGGTCGAGGACGACTCTGGCACGATGACGGGACGTCCACGACGCTAGAAGGGAGGACGTCATGGCGAAGAAGAAGCGCAAGCGCCGCGCTCGAGCGAAGAGCAAGGCCAACCACGGCAAGCGCCCGAACACCTGAGCCGCCCGGCGGGCCGTGACCCACGGCCCGCCGCCAGGCCCCCCCGGAGGGCTACTCGGCGCGGAACTCCCCGGCGTCGGCCTCAACCCGGGCGGAGCGCAGCCGGGCGAGCACGCTGCTGCGCAGCGAGTCCGGCGCCCGCTCACCGCCGCACTTGCGGGCGACGAGCATCTTCACCTCGCGCTCGACGCCGAACTCGCGCAGGCACGGGGAGCACTCGTCGAGATGCGACCGGATCAGGTTGTGCTGCCCGCCGTCGCACTCGCCGTCGAGGTACAGGAACACGGCGTCGAGCACCTTCCGGCAGTCGATCTCGTGCTCACCACCGCAGCTCACGACGCACCGCCCTCGGCGTCGGCGGATCCGGCCGGCACGAGGCCGCGGTCCGTCGCGTACTTCTCCAGGGACTTGCGCAGCCCTCGGCGACCGCGGTGCAGCCGGGACATGACGGTCCCGATCGGCGTGCCCATGATCTCGGCGATCTCCTTGTAGGAGAAGCCCTCGACGTCGGCGAGATACACCGCCATCCGGAAGTCCTCCGGCAGCGCCTGCAGGGCGTCCTTGATGTCGCTGTCGGGCAGGTGCTCCAGCGCCTCGGTCTCGGCGCTCTTGAGGCCACTCGAGGTGTGCGACTCCGCCTCGGCGAGCTGCCAGTCCTCGACCTGCTCGGTCGGGCTCTGCAACGGCTGGCGCTGCCGGCGGCGGTAGTTGTTGATGAACGTGTTCGTCAGGATCCGGTACAGCCACGCCTTGAGGTTCGTGCCCTCCTGGAACTGGTGGAAGGCCGCGAACGCCTTGACGAAGGTCTCCTGCACGAGATCCTCCGCGTCGGCCGGATTGCGGGTCATCCGCAGGGCTGCCGCGTACAGCTGGTCGAGGAACGGGAGGGCGTCGCGCTCGAACCGCGCGCCCCGCTCCTCGGTGGTCTCGTCGACCAGGATCATCCCCTCACCGTCGTGCGCCGTGGCGCCCAGCCCGGCGCGCGGTCCGGCGGACCGTGCGGAACCAGGCCGTCTCGCAGCGGACGATACCTCGACCGCCGTGTGATCGCGCACTGACGCGACAGCCTCCCCCGGCCGCCGCGGGATCGCCGGCCGGGCATCGATCGGTCGCGCCGCGGCCGCGGGGAGCGGTGGCCATCGGCGCATGGCGCTCGCTGGAGTCATGGGACCTCCGTGACATCGTCTGGCCTTCGTCATCAACTGGTTTCGGCGGCCGCGGATTCCCGGCCGCCCGCGCCGGCGCCCGGGCTGGCGAGCACGCCGAGCAGGAAGGCGGCGCCGACGCGGGCCGCCTCGGCGACCGCGTCACCGGCCGGCCGACCGTCGCGCACCCTGGTACGGAACGAGTGGTCGCCGCCAGCGACCAGATGCACCCGCCGGTCGCGGGCCGGATCGGGTCGCGGGCACCCGAACGGGTCCCGATCGCCCTGGACGACGAGGACGGGCACCGCCGCACCGTCGAGCTCGCCCTGCCGCGACGGGCGGGGCTGCCCCGCCGCGGTGGTGCCGGGCGGCCGCAGCGGGAAGCCCAGGGCGAGCACCCCGCGGGCACCGACCGTCGTGGCGACCCGCATCGCCACCCGGGAGCCCATCGAGACACCCGCCAGGGCCAGCGGGCCGGCCACCGCGAGCGCCTCGGCGGCGGCGACGGCGACGGCGTCGAGCCGGGCCGGGCGGTCCGGCGCGCGCCGGCCGGCGACCCGGTACGGCATCTCCAGCCGGCCCACCCGCACACCGGCCGCGGCCAGGCCGGCCGCCAGCGCCTCGAACAGCGGCGTGTCGACCCCGCTGCCCGCGCCGTGCAGGAAAAGAACGGTTGATGTGCCGATCCGGGGAACCAGCCGCAGCCGTCCGCCGTCCACAGCAGTGAGGACGTCATCCTCGAGGGGTGGGACGGCCGTGGCGGGTGCCGTCGCCGTCATGGCCCCTTCGGGCCGGAACGGACGCGAAGGGATGGGCTCCGACGTGCATTGCTCCGACACTGCGGGGAAGGACTCGGCGTGGTCCAGCGTGGAATCTGTCAGACTTCCACCGCGAGTTTGTGACTTGCCTCTCATTATCGCCCCCTGAAGGGTAGGAAAGATCCATGCTGCCTGGCCCCGACGCCGACTCGGGAACGCGTCGTGGACGAGTGAACTCCCTCGTCTGCGAGGCACCGGCCAACAGCGACGATCCGTACTGGGCCTTCTACGAGGAGGTCGCGGCCGTCCAGTTGCGGCAGTGGCTGCCCGTCGCGCCGTCGCGGGTGCTCGACGTCTCCGGCCAGCGGGCCCGCTTCGCCCGCCAGATGGTGGGGGCCGGCCACCAGGTCGTGCGCGTGGTGACCGAGCCCGCCCGCGGCGATTCGCCGCCCAGCGGTCCCGGCGCCCTGCTGCCCGTCGTCGGCGACGCGCGCTCGCTGGACTGGTTCTCTCCCGGCTCGTTCGACGCCGTGCTCGCCGAGGCCCGCGCGCTGTCGTTCTGCCTGGCCACCGAGACGACCCTCGACGAGATCCACACCATGCTGCGCCCCGGCGGCCAGCTGCTGCTCTGCGTCGACTCGCTGCTGCTGGGCCTGGCCCGCCTCGCCGAGCAGCACCGCTGGGCGGAGCTGTCCGACGTCCCGCGCGCCGACGTCGTCCTCGTACCGGCCGAGGACGGCACGATCACCCGCTGTTTCTGGCCGGAGGAGCTGCGCGCGCTGCTGACCAGCGCCGGTTTCGAGGTCGACTGGATCCGGCCGCGCACCGTGCTGTCCGCGGAGGCGGTCAAGCGCGCCGTCGCCGAGGACGTCTCCTGCTTCCCGACGCTCGTGCGTACCGAGGTGGAGCTGGCCGCCGAGCGCGAGGGCGAGTCCATCGGCATCCACCTGATCGCCTCCGCCCGCCGCCCCGCCTGACCAGGCACCCTGGACCGCCTCCGCCCGTCGGGCGCTCGACGGCGGCCTTGTCGTTGGACACCGCGTCTTCGATGGCTGTCTTCCCGTAGACGGGAAGGGCCTGCGGGGGACTGGTCGGAGCGAGACGCTCAGCGCGTGAGGTGTTCGAGGGCGGTGACCACGCGCAGCAGGCGCTCCTCCTCGCCGGGCCGGGCGATGACCTGGAGTCCGACCGGGCAGCCGTCGCCGGTGCGGCCGGCCGGCACGCTCACCGCCGGATGGCCGCTGAGGTTGACCGCCCAGGTCAGGCTCACGCTGCGAACCTCGCCCGGGCCGGCGTGCGGGTGCGGCCGGTTGGGTGTGGTCGGCGTGAGCAGCAGATCCGCCTGGCTGAGCACCCACGCGAGCGCCCGCTCGTTGTGGGCACGCACAGCCGCGACGGCCTCCCCGCGCTCCCTCCCCGTACCACCGGGACCCGCAGGACCACCCAGGCCCGCCGAGCCGCCGGGAGCCGCGGGCGCTCGGGCGGCGAGCCAGGCGGGTTCCGGGTCCCGCAGCCGCACCGGGACGCCGAGCCAGTGCAGCACGCCGGCGGCGGCGAGGCGTTCGGCGGCGGCGCGGCTCACCGCGAGCACCTCCGGCTCCGGCTCGGCGAAACCGAGGGTGGATGACCAGACCGCCCGCTCGCCACATCCAGGCGCGCAGTCCCCTCCCGTCAGCCGAGTAGTGCCGGACGTGAGGCCGAGCGGGGGATAGAGGCCGGGGACGGGGACGGGTCGGGTCGCACGGGCGGTGCGGCGGGCTGGCAGCGCGGGCGGCAGTGGGTCGGGGGGCGCGGTGACGACCTCCCACCACAGCCGGGCGTCGGCGGCGTGGCGCACGATCGGGCCGGGGACGGTCAGCCCCGCCCGGTCGGGGCCGGGCAGCCGTCCGGTGGTCGGCTTGAACCCGATCACGCCGCACCAGGCCGCCGGGACGCGGGTGGAGCCGGCGCCGTCCGAGGCGGTCGCCAGCGGGACCACCCCGCGGGCCACGGCGACCGCCGAGCCCGCGGACGAACCGCCGGGGACCAGGTCGGGGCGCCACGGGTTCACCGTCGGGCCGCGGCCGGTATGCCCCCAGGTCTGCCACGGGTGCGCGGCCCGCACCGGCGCCGACGTCACGCCGATGGCGACCGCGCCGGCCGCGAGCAGCCGGCGGGTGACGGGACCGGTGGCCGCGCTGCCCGGCTTCACCGCGATCGGCACGCCGGCCAGCGGCAGCACGGCGCCGCGCTCGAGTGCGACCTCGACGAGCAGGGCCCGCCGCAGCGCCCACCGCGGCCAGGCGGCGGTGAAGGCGCGCAGGGCGCCGTCGGTCTCGCGCAGGCGGGCGAACGCGGCCCGCACGGCGTCGGCCGGCGCGACCCGGCCGGCGCGCACCAGGGCCGCGACCTCGGTCGCCGACAGGTCCGGGTAGTCGCGGCGCCACGGCTGACCGGCAGTACGCGGACGCCGGCTCCACGCGTCCATCCGGCATGCTGTCATGGTGAGCATCCTGACCGGCACCGAGGCCACCGGGACACAGTCCGGTCCGTGGCCGGCCCCCACCGCCGAACGGCCCGTGACGGCCGTCGTCCCGGTCCCCGGCGCGAAGTCCGGCACGAACCGGGCCCTCGTCCTCGCCGCACTGGCCGACGGGCCGTCCCGGCTGCGCGGCGCGCTGCGCTCGCGGGACACCCTGCTCATGGCCGGCGTGCTGCGCGCGCTGGGCGGCGAGATCGACACGGACGGCCCGGACTGGCTGGTGAACCCGCCCGCACCGGGTGGACGGCTCGCCCCGGGCGCGGTGGCCGACTGCGGCAACGCGGGCACGGTGGCGCGTTTCACTCCGGCCGTCGCGACGCTGCGCGCGGGCGACGTGACGTTCGACGGGGACGCCCGCATGCGCGACCGGCCGCTGACCCCGCTGCTCGGCGCGCTGCGTGAGCTGGGGGCCGACATCGACGGCGACCGGATGCCCTTCACGGTGCACGGGCGCGGCGCGCTGCCCGGCGGTGAGGTGACGGTCGACGCGTCCGATTCCAGCCAGCTCGTCTCCGGCCTGCTGCTCGCCGCCCCCCGCTACGACGCCGGGGTGACGGTGGTGCACCGCGGCGCCCGGCTGCCGTCCGGGCCGTATCTGGACATGACGGTCGCGGACCTGCGGGCGGCCGGCGCGGTCGTCGAGGCCGCGCCGCCGGAGCGGGACGGCAGCCGCCGCTGGCGGGTCGAGCCGGGCACGCTCGCCGGCGGGGACCGGGCGATCGAGCCGGACCTGAACAGCGCGACGGCGTTCCTCGCCGCGGCGCTCGCCACCGGCGGACGGGTGGTCGTCCCGGACTGGCCGGAGGTGACCGAGCAGCCCGGCCGGATGCTGCCGACGCTGCTCGCGGCGATGGGGGCGTCGACCGAGCGCACCGAGGACGGGCTGGCGGTGAGCGGCGGCGGGACGATCCACGGGCTCGACGTCGACCTCAGCGACTTCGGTGAGGCCGCGCCGGTACTCACCGCGCTCGCGGTGCTCGCCGACTCGCCCTCCCGGCTGCGCGGCATCGCCCATCTGCGGCTGCAGGAGACCGACCGGCTGCTGGCGCTCGCCCAGGAGCTCGGCAGCCTCGGCGCGCGGATCACGGTGACCGACGACGGGCTGGCCATCGAGCCGGCCCGGCTGCACGGCGGGCGGCTCGACCCGCGCGCGGACCACCGCCTCGCCATGGCCTACGCGGTGGTCGGGCTGGTGGTGCCCGGGATCACCATCGACGACATCGCGACGACCGGCAAGACCGTGCCCGACTTCCCCCGCATGTGGGCGGCGATGCTGTCCGGGCGGGCGGGCTGAGCCGGCGGCGCGCGGGTTGACGGCGATGGCCCGCGAACTGGACGAGGACGACATCCGGATCCGTCCGGGGCGTGGTTCGCGCCCGCGCACCCGGGAGCGGCCCGAGCACTCGGAGGCGGTGCCGGCGGTGGTCGTCGGGGTCGACCGCGGGCGTTACACCTGCCGGCCGGACCCGTGGCCCGAGCGGCTGGTCGCCGCGGTGCGGGGCGGGTCGATGCGCCGCACGTCGGTGGTCGTCGGCGACCGGGTGGCGCTGGTCGGTGACACGTCGGGGCACCAGGGGGCGCTGGCGCGGCTGGTGCGCCGGGAGGAGCGCACGAGCGTCCTGCGGCGCACCCCGGACGACGCCGATCCGGCCGAGCGGCCGATCGTCGCGAACGCGGACATCCTGGTCATCGTGTGCGCGGTCACCGACCCGGAGCCGCGGCCGGGCCTGATCGACCGCTGCCTGGTCGCCGCGTACGACGGCGGGCTGGCCCCGGTGCTGTGCCTGACCAAGACCGACCTGGCCGCCCCGGACGCGATCATCGAGCTGTACCGGCCGCTGGGGTTCCCGGTGGTGACCACCCGCCCGGACACCGACCTGACGCCGCTGCTGGCGTTGCTGGCCGGCCGGCTGAGCGTGCTGTTCGGGCACAGCGGCGTCGGCAAGTCCAGCCTGGTCAATCGGCTGGTGCCGGCCGCGGACCGGGCGATCGGCGAGGTGAACGCGGTGACCGGCCGCGGGCGGCACACGTCGTCGGCGGCGGTGGCGCTGCGGCTGCCGGGCGGCGGGACGGTCATCGACACGCCGGGGGTGCGCTCGTTCGGCCTCGGCGCGGTGGCGCCGTCGCGGGTGCTGCGGGCGTTCTCGGACCTCGCGGCCGCCGCCGAGATGTGCGAGCCGGGCTGCGAGCACCTGGCGCCGTCCCCGGACTGCGCGCTGGACTCCGCGGTGCGCGACGGGGACGCCGACGCGGCCCGCCTGGCGAGCCTGCGCCGTCTGCTGGCCGCCCGCGGCAGCGCGCCGTGAATGCCTTCGATGGCCGTCGCCGGTGCACGCGCCGGTGAAGGCGCCGGTGAACGGGAGATTGGTCACACTCATCCCGCCACGCGGGGTGGAGCGTCCGCGGGGCGTACGCGCCGTGGGGCTCGCCTCGTAGTCTCGCAGGCGTGACCCCGCCTAACCCCACCTCCGTGGGCACCGAATCGACCGACGCCCTCGGCGCCGTCACCGTTGCCGACGACCTCGCGCTCGCGCTGAGCCTCGCCGACGCCGCCGATCGGATCACTCTCTCCCGGTTCCAGGCCGTTGATCTGCACGTCGAGTCCAAGCCCGACAACACGCCGGTCTCCGACGCCGACACCGCCGTCGAGTCCATGATCCGCGAACGGCTCGCCGTGGCCAGGCCGGATGACGCCGTCCTCGGCGAGGAGGAGGGGCTCGTCGGCGGCGGTGCCCGCCGGCGCTGGATCCTCGACCCGGTCGACGGCACCAAGAACTTCGTGCGCGGTGTCCCCGTCTGGGGAACGCTGCTCGGTCTGGAGATCGACGGCGAGATGGTGGTCGGGGTGGCGAGCGCCCCGGCGATGAGCCGGCGCTGGTGGGGGGCCCGGGGCACCGGGGCGTTCACCCGCGACGCGACCGGCGACACCCGGGCGCTGCGCGTGTCGTCGGTCACCCGGCTGGACGACGCGTTCATGTCCTTCGCCTCGATCGAGGGCTGGCGGACCGCCGGCCGGCTCGACGAGTTCCTGCACCTGGCCGACCAGGTCTGGCGCACCCGGGCGTACGGCGACTTCTGGTCGCACATGATGGTCGCCGAGGGTGCGGTCGACCTCGCCTGCGAGCCGGTGGTGTCGCTGTGGGACCTGGCGGCGCTGCAGGTCATCGTCGAGGAGGCCGGTGGGCGGTTCACCGACCTGTCCGGCCAGCGCGGCCCGGGGCACGGCACGATCCTCACCACCAACGGCGCGCTGCACGACGTGGCGCTGCGGTCGTTCACCCGCTGACGCGGGCGGCCGGCGTCGCGCGTGTCTCGCGCCCCGGCGAGGACGGAAGGGGTGACGGTCGGTGATCGGCTTCGCGCATCGCGGGGCGCCGGCCCCGCACCAGCGCGAGAACACCCTGCCCGCGTTCCGCCGGGCGCTGGCCGGCGGGGCGAGCGGGCTGGAGTCCGACGCCTGGCTGACCGCCGACGGCGTGCCGGTGCTGCACCACGACGGCGTCCTCGGCCCGCCCGGGCGGCAGCGGCGGATCACCGAGCTGACCGTCGACCGGCTGCCGGGCTGGCTGCCGACGCTGGCCTCGTTCTACGCCGAGCTCGGCACGTCGTTCGAGTTCAGTCTTGACCTCAAGGGGCCGGCGGGCGGCTGGGCGGACGCCGCCGATGCCGTCCTCGCCGTCACCCGCGCCGCCGGCGGGAGCGCGGCGGCCGCCCGGCTGTGGCTGTGCGGGAACCTGCCGGAGCTTGCCGCCTACCGGTCCCGGGATCCGGACGTGCGACTGGTGAACTCGACGGCGATGGCGAACGTGGAATCAGGCGGTGGCATCGACGCCTACGGCGCGCGGCTGCGGGCGGCGGGCGTCGCTGCCCTGAACCTGCGCACCCGGGAATGGACGCCGAGCCGGGCCGGGATCGCCGCGGCGCTGCACGAGCTCGGCCTGGCCGCGTTCGGCTGGGACGCGCAGCGCACGGCGACGCTGGCCCGCCTGGCCGGCTACGGCCTTGACGCGGTCTACAGCGACCACTTGCGACGCCTCGTCCGCGTCACCGGCTCCGTTATCGACGCCCGAACGGGCCACAACCCTTAGAGCCGGCCAGCTCCGGCAAATTTCCTCATGAAGCTGACGAACTTACCCAATGCACGGTGCGCAGCGTGACCGTCGCCGGGCTGCCGCATAACCTCGCCGGTAAGGTCGCTTCCAGCAGGTATAGCGGACACGGCCGGCAGGTGGCCACGATAGGTCCACGGGACGAACCGACAGATTGGCGACCCGGCCGGATTACCGGCATCCCCCCGCACGGGCGCCCGCCATGGCTCACCGTGGCACTTTCCTGACACGGTGATGACCCGCGACTGCGCTCAGTCCTCCTCCGCCACTTTCAGCATCTGCTCCGGAAAGCCGGTCCGTTCCGCCACGTGCTCGACGGAGTATCCCTGTCGCACCAGGTCACGAGCCTGCTCCAAGGTCCAGCCCCGCCCGGGATCGACCCGGCTAACAACCACTTCACTCGCCTGGCGCCGTTCCTGCGGCCAGCTGAGTCGTGCACGGCGTGCCAAGGGTCGACCTCCGCGTATTGACGACTTTGGTGTTACGCCACCAAGGATAGGCCATATTGACGTCGGCCTGCCCGTTGAACTCCACGATAGCGGGTGCCGACCCGTTAATGCAGACCCGCACCGGAAGACCACACAACACGCGAACGGCGGCTGGCCCCAACAGGCACCGTGCACAAGGTACGACTCCGGCGGCAGCGGGACGCGCGGCGAACCTTCCCAGGTGACGAACAGCACCGTGACACGCGGTCCAGCCGAGAACCGCGCAACCCGCCATCCACGCCTACGTCGCCGTCCCATCCGCCGCCGACCGTGACGGCCCAGGGCGGCGCGGCGAGTGCGCGCCGCCAGCCGCCGCCGATCCCGATGCCGACGCGTTGTCCCGTAGGATCGTGCGCCACCGCCCGGCCGAGTGGACCGCCGGAGCGGTACCGGCCAGGAAATCCTCGAGGACGCGGCGGAATCGGGCCGGATCACTGTGATGCGGAAAATGGCCGGCGTCCGGAAAGATCTCGAGCCGGCTGCCGGGCATCGCCGCGTGCGCCGTCCAGGCGTGCTCGACCGGAATGACCGCGTCACGTCCGCCCCAGACGATCAGGGATGGCATCCCTTCCGCGAGGTAGCACCGGTCGAGCATCGTGATCGACTGCCCGTGGGCGTCGATGACGGAGCGCAGTGTGCGCAGGAACGCCGCCCGCGCGGTCGGCGCCCCCAGTGAGCCGCAGACGCCGAGGATGTCCGCGCCGTCGCGGGCCAGGTCCGCCTGCGCGAGCCGCAGCGCCCGCATCCCCGCCCGTCCGGCGATCCGCACCGCCGGCACACGGACCAGCGACAGCACCATCCCGGCGCCCGGCAGGGCGGCCGCCCGCAGCGCGGGATGGACGTCGGGGCCCACCCCGCCGGTGGAGACGAGCACGAGGCGTTCGCAGCGTTCCGGGAACTGGTAGGCGAACTGCATCGCGACACCGCCGCCCAGGGAGTGCCCGACGACCGTGACCCGGTCGATGCCGAGGACGGTGAGCAGGTCGCGCATCCCGCAGGCGTAGCCGCCGATCGAGTAGTCGCCGCGCGGCTTGTCCGACTCGCCGTGCCCCAGCAGGTCCGGGGCGATCACCGTGTGGTGACGGGCCAGCTGGGACAGCACCGGCGCCCAGGTGCGGGCGTTGTCGCCGATGCCGTGGATGAGCAGCAGCGCCGGTCCGCGCCCGGCCCGCAGGTAGCAGCGCCGGTATCCGTGCACGACCACGGACCGGGCCGTCGGGGCGGGGGTGGCCCCGCCGTGCGCCGCCATCACCCGGTCCCGTCAGAACTCGATGTTGCTCATCACGTGCTTGATCCTGGTGTAGTCCTCCAGCCCGTACACCGAGAGATCCTTGCCGTAGCCACTGCTCTTGAACCCGCCGTGCGGCATCTCCGCGACGATCGACAGGTGGGTGTTGATCCACACGCAGCCGAAGTCCAGCCGCCGGGCCACCCGCATCGCCCGCCCGTGGTCGCGCGTCCAGACGCTCGAGGCCAGGCCGTACTCGACGCCGTTCGCCCAGTCGACGGCGGTGTCCTCGGAGTCGAACCGCTGCATCGTGATCACCGGGCCGAACACCTCCCGCTGGATGAGCTCGTCGGACTGGCGCAGGCCGGCGACGACGGTGGCCGGATAGAAGTAGCCCGGCCGGTCCAGCGGCGCCCCGCCGGTGAGCAGCTCGGCGTGCGCCGGCGCCCGGTCGACGAGCCCGCCGACGCGGGCAAGCTGGTCGGCGTTGTTCAGCGGCCCGTAGTCGACGTCGAGCTGGTCCGGCGCGCCGGTGGCCGTGGCCCGGGCCGCCTCGGCGAGCGCCGCGGCGAGCTCGTCGTGGATGCCGGCGGCGGCGAGCACCCGTGTCGCCGCCGTGCAGTCCTGCCCGGCGTTGAAGTAGGCGGCGCCGGCGATCTCGGCGGCCACCTCGGCCGGGTCGACGTCGTCGAAGACGATGACGGGCGCCTTGCCGCCGAGCTCCAGGTGTACCCGCTTGAGGGTGTCCGCCGCCGCGCTGGCGACCTCCCGGCCGGCCCGCACGCTGCCGGTCACCGACACCATCGCCGGCCCCGGATGGGCGACCAGCGCCCGGCCGGTGTCCCGGTCTCCGCAGACGACGTTGAGCACACCCGGTGGCAGGAACTCGGCCGCGATTCCGGCCAGCAGCAGGCTCGATGCCGGGGTGGTGTCGGACGGCTTGAGCACGACCGTGTTGCCCGCGGCGATGGCCGGGGCGACCTTCCACACCGCCATCATCAACGGGTAGTTCCACGGCGTCACCTGGGCGCACACGCCGATCGGCTCGCGGCGCACGAAGCTGGTGTGCCCGGCCAGGTACTCCCCGCCGGCGCGGCCCTCGAGCGTGCGCGCCGCCCCGGCGAAGAAGCGGATCTGGTCCGCGCTGGGCCCGATCTCCTCGTCGATGGTGAGCTGGCGCGGCTTGCCGGTGTTGGCGCACTCCACCGCGGCGATCCCCGCCGCCCGTTCCTCGACCGCGTCGGCGAGGCGCAGCAGCGCCCGGGATCGCTCAGCCGGCGTGGTGTCGCGCCAGATCTCGAACGCGGCCGCGGCGGCGCGCACCGCGGCGTCGACGTCCGCCGGGCCCGAGCGGGGCGCCTGGGCGAGCAGCTCGCCGGTGGACGGGTCGAGGATCGACATTGTCCCGCCGTCGGCCGCCTGGCCGGCGACGCCGCCGATGAGGTTGGCGAGGATCGCGTCCATGGTCCCTCCCGGATCACGCGGCAGCGCGGACGAGGTCGTGGGCGAGCTGGTCGAGGCTGTCCAGATAGCGGTCGACGTCGGCGTCGGTGTGCTGGACCGACAGCGTCCATTCCTCCTCGCGACCCGGCGCCATCAGGACGCCCCGGTTGGCGTTGTAGAGCCAGGCGAGCGCCGGTAGCTCGGCGAGCTGGTGTTCCATGAACGACGTGTAGTCGCGGATCAGGGCGTCGGTGAAGTTCACGCAGCCCTTGGAGCCGACGCTGACCGTGTAGCCGGGCAGGCCGTGGCGGGCGAGGATCTCGTCGCAGCCCGCGGTCAGGCGGTCACCGAGGCGCTCGAGGTGCGCGTAGGCGTCGCCGGTGAGCACCTCGAGCAGGCTGGCCCGAGCCGCGGCCATCGTCAGCGGGTTGCCGTTGTAGGTGCCGACCTGCTTCACCCGGTCGGTGGCGACGATCTCCATGATCTCCGCGGTGGCGCCGATCGCGCCCGACGGCAGCCCGCCGCCGAGCGCCTTGGCGAGGGTGACCATGTCCGGGCGGACGCCGAAGCGCTCGGTGGCGCCGCCCGCCGCCACGCACAGCCCGGTCTTGACCTCGTCGAAGATCAGGATGATGCCGTGCCGGGCGGTGATCTCCCGCACGGCGGCCAGGTAGCCGGGCTCGGGCAGGACGACGCCGAGGTTCATCATCGCCGCCTCCATGATCACGCAGGCGGGCGCGCGATCCTCCGCCACCAGCGCCTCGACGCGGCGCAGCATGGCCGGGGCGTCGTTGAACGGGACCGGCACGGTCAGGTCGACGACGGCCTGCGGGATGCCCGCGCCGTAGCCGAGGGAGTTCATGTGGTCGGCCGGGCCGATGTCGGCGTACGGCGTGCCGATCGAGACCATCACGTAGTCGTGGTGACCGTGATACGAGCCGAAGATCTTGATGATGGTGTCGCGGCCGGTGATGCCGCGGGCGATCCGGATCGCGTCCATCGTCGCCTCCGAGCCGGAGTTGACGTAGCGCCACCGTGGCAGGCCGAAGCGGCGGGCGAGCTCCTCGCTGACGACGATCGAGTCCTCGGTGGGCATGGCGAAGTGGCTGCCGAGGGCGATCCGTTCGCCGACCGCCCGCACGATCGCGGGATGGGCGTGGCCCTGCACCATCGAGCCGTAGCCGTTGTGGAAGTCGGAGTACTCGGTGCCGTCCACGTCCCAGACCCGCGCGCCGCGGCCGTGGGTGAGGTAGATCGGCCATGGGTCGCGCACCTGGTAGGACGACGGCACGCCGGACGTCATCGACCGCACGGCCCGCGCGTGCATCCGTTTCGAGGCGGGCGTGCGGGCCTGCAGGCGAGCCTCCTCCCTCTCGGTGAGCGTGGCCGCCGCGGCACGCAGCGCGGCCCGGCTCACCCCCGTCCGGGTCGTCATCAGGTCCGACACCGAGACACCTCCTCCGGCAGGCAACTACTGAAAGCGTAGACCCGAAGGGGGAAGAGCGACGGAATCCATCGAGAAGAGCCGTTTTTGGGATGCCTTCCCAGTTCGCTCCGCGGTAGCCATACGATGACAGCGCACGCCCGCGGGCGATCCGGGCCAATCTGGCCTTTTCTACTGGTTGCCTGACAAACCGGTGGTGTCGCCGGGCGAGAGGAGGGATCCCGGGTGCAGTCCCGACGCACACTCGGCCAGCGATCCGCCCCCGACGCCCTGCTCGACGACGTCAACAAGGCCATCATCGAACAGCTCCAGCAGGACGGCCGGCGCTCCTACGCGGCGATGGCGGCCGCCGTCGGCCTGTCCGAGGCCGCCGTGCGCCAGCGGGTCCAGCGCCTGCTAGACGCCGGCGTCATGCAGATCGTCGCGGTCACCGATCCGCTGCGGGTCGGCTTCCACCGGCAGGCCATGATCGGCGTCCGGGTCACCGGCGACACCCGCGACGTCGCCGACACGATCTCCGCGCTGCCCGAGGTCGACTACGTCGTCCTCACCGCCGGTTCGTTCGACCTCATCGTGGAGATCGTCGCCGAGGACGACGAGCATCTGCTGGAGCTCATCAACACGCAGATCCGGGCCATACCCCAGGTCCTCGCGACGGAGACCTTCGTCTACCTGCGCCTGGTCAAGCAGACGTACACGTGGGGAGTCCGCTGACGGTGCGGGGCGCCACCCTCCAGGGCACTGTTCGGCCGGCACCACGGGTGAGACGCCGCCCGGCGGGAACGGTCGGCAGAGTCACCCCGAAGACACCGTCCACGAACAACCCCAAAGCACCAACAAGAGTCCAACTGATGCAACGACAGTCAAACAAACTCGGCCCAGACATGATGGGGTGAGCATGGCGCTGGTCCACCATGACCCGCAGGACGGCATTTTGATTACGCGCATCGGCCAAGCCGAGATCACCGTGCGCCCCGAGCCGCCGGCGAGCGCCAGCGGCGCGCCGGTGATTCTTCTCCGGGTGGACGCCCCGATGCTGGACACCCTCGCGGCGGCCTATCTGGATCCCGACGAGGCCCGCCGCCTCGCCCAGGCGCTCGTCCACGCCGCTGAGGCCGTCCGCCCCGCGACGCCCTGGCGGTCCCCCCGCCCGAACACCCGCTAGGCAGACCGCCCAGGACACGGCCCGCGCCTCCGCACGGAGCGCGGGCCAGCGCCCACGCCCGGCATCGAAACCGGCCGCCTCCTGTAACCACCTGCCACAGCAATGAAAGAGGCTCTCGGAGGAATTCCTCCGAGAGCCTCTTTCCTTTGTAGCGGGGGCAGGATTTGAACCTGCGACCTCTGGGTTATGAGCCCAGCGAGCTACCGAGCTGCTCCACCCCGCGTCGGTGTGTGTCATCACCATACAGGGCGGGAACCAGGAGGTGTCAAATCGAGGGCGGACCTTTTTTGGATTTTTCTGGCGGCCGCGCCGCGGTGGTGCCGGCCGGCGTGCGCCGCACCCGCCAGGCCGTCCGGTCAGTCGGGCGATGGCGGCGCCTGACGCGTGGGAGATGGCGGCGGCGATGGTGTGCCGGACACCGGCGCGTCAACGCCCGTCCGGCCGGACGAGGACGCGGCGCCGGGCGAGGCCGAGGCGCCCGTGGTCGGCCGGGCCGGCCGGGCCGGCGGGGTCGTCGGGGTCGTCGACGGGCTGGCGAGCGTGCGCAGGCGACCCAGGGCGTTCGCCAGGTCGGTCTGGGACTGGCCGTAGACGGCGAAGTCCGGCGGGTTCTTACGCAGGGCATCCTGGCCCCGCTGGTATGCGCCGTCCGCGTCGCGCACGGCGTCCTGCAGCGGGCCGGAGCCGGCCGGTGGCGCCGTCCCGGACGAGCCGCCCGGCCCGCCCCCGCCCGAACCCGCACCGCCGGTGGTGGGGGCCCCCGTCCCGGCCCCGGCAGCCGCGGCGCCGGCTCCGGTGCCGAAGGCCTTATCCAGCGATTCCCCGAGCGACGAGCCGAATCCGATGCTCTCCCCGTAGACGGTCGCGATGCCCTGCAGGAGGGGGTAGCCCGAGCTCCCCCGGGCCTGCACGTAGTACGGCTCGACGTAGAGCAGGCCGCCGGCGACGGGCAGGGTCAGCAGATTGCCCTCGATCGTCTGCGAGCCCACGCCCCGCCACAGGGCGAGGTTCTTGACCACGTCCGCGTTCGCCTCGATGGCGCCCTGGACCTGGACGGGCCCGTTGATCGTGTCACCCGGTGGCAGCTGCAGCAGGGTGAACCGGCCGTAGTTGGCCGGGTCGCTGGACACCGCCATGTACGCGGCCAGTTTCGACGAGCGGGCCGAGATCAGCGGCGAGGTGAGGTTGTAGGACGGCTCGCGGCGGTCGGGGAGCTGGCTGTAGACGTAGAACGGCGGCTGCGGCTGCCCGCTGCCGTCCGGTGAGTCCGAGACCTGCCAGAAGTCCTCCTGCGAGTAGAAGTCCCGCGGGTCGGACACGTGGTACTGGCCGATGAGGTCACGCTGCACCTTGAACAGGTCCTCGGGGTAGCGCAGGTGCTCCATCAGCGACGGGGAGATGTCCTTCTTCGGCTGCACCGTGTCCGGGAAGGCCTTCATCCAGGTCCGCAGCACCGGGTCGGACTCGTCCCAGGCGTACAGGGTGACGGTGCCGTCGTAGGCGTCGACGGTGGCCTTCACCGAGTTGCGGATGTAGTTGACCTGGTTCGGCGGCTGCTGGGCCCGGTTGCCGCTCTGCGCGGTGACCGAGTCGGCGGTGACGTCGCCGAGGGTGCGCCGGGCGGAGTAGGGGTAGCCGTCGGAGGTGGTGTAACCGTCGAGGATCCAGGTGATGCGGCCGTTGACGATGGCGGGGTACATGTCGCCGTCAAGCGTGAGCCAGGGGGCCGCCTTGCTCACCCGGTCCCGCGGGTTGCGCTCGTAGAGGATCCGCGAGTCCTTGGTGATGTCGTTGGACAGCAGCAGGTTCTTCTCACCGAAGCGCAGCCCGAACAGGGTGCGCCGGAACGTGGAGCCGATCGAGACGCCGCCGTCGCCGGTGTAGGTCGTCGTGGCCTGGGTGTTGCCGGGGCCGAGGCCGTCGATCTCCGCCTGCCGGGTACCGACGACCGAGTAGTTCGGCGACAGCTCACCGAAGTAGACCCGGTTCTCCCTGACGCCGAAGGCGACTTCCTGTGGCAGGTCGCGCTCGCCCTGGTCGAAGACGGGCTGGCCCTCGTGCACCGTGTTCGACGGTGCGGCGACGAATCCCTTGCCGTGGGTGTAGGTGAGGTGTTCGTTGATCCAGTTGCGCTGCTCGGCGCCCAGGCCGGCCTGGTTCAGCTCCCGGACGGCCACGACGTAGTCGCCGGTGGTCTTCTTGCCGTCGGCGCCGGTGACCGTGTAGCGGTCCACATCGAGGGTCTTCGGGAACGTGTAGTAGCCGCGGATCTGCTGGCTCTGCTGGAAGGTCCGCGACAGCTTGCTCGGGTCGAGCAGCCGGATGTTGGGCACCGTCCCGGTGTCCGTGGCGACCCGCTGAGCGGTGACGTCGGTTCGGGCCCCGTAGGGCTGCGCCTTCACGTTCTCGATGCCGTAGGCGGCCCTGGTCGCCTGGATGTTGCGCTCGATGTACGGCTGCTCGCGGCTCGCCTCGTTCGGCCGCACCTGGAACTGCTGGACGATCGCCGGATAGATGCCGCCGATCACCACCGAGGACAGCACCAGGATGCCCGCGCCGAGCAGCGGCAGCGTCCAGCCGCGCTGGAAGATGTTGACGATGAACAGCACGGCGCAGGCCAGCGAGATGAACAGCAGGATCAGCTTCGCCGGCAGCACGGCGTGCACGTCCGTGTAGGAGGCACCGGTGGCCACCCCGCGCGCGGAGAACACCGCCCCGAACCTGTCCAGGTAGTAGGCCCATGCCTTGAGCAGCGCCAGCAGCCCGAGCAGCACGGAGATGTGTGCCTTGGCCGCCGGGGTCACCCGCTCCCCCGGCGTCTGCAGCCGGATTCCCCCGAACAGGTAGTGGGTCAGCACGGTGACCAGCAGCGACAGCAGCACCGCGGCCAGCAGGAATCCGAGCAGGAAACGCTGGAACGGGTAGGTGAACGTGTAGTAGCTGATGTCCCGGTGAAACTGCGGATCGGTCTTCCCGAACGGCACCCCGTTCACCCACAGCAGCCACGTCCGCCAGCGCTCGGACGCGGACAGCCCGGCGGCCAGCCCGAACACCGCCGCGATCCCGAGCAGGATCAGCTTCATGTACGGCTCGATCGCCGACCGGTAGCGCTCGAGGTTCTGCTGCTCCGTCGACAACGGCCGAAGCGGCGGGCGCAGCCGGTATCCCAGTACGATGTTGGCCCCGATGACGACGGCCATCACCGCGCCGAAGAGGATGAACAACAGGATCCGGGTGTAGATGACGGTGGTGAAGACCTTGCTGAAGTCGACCGAGCGATAGAACAACAGGTCCGTGTAGAACCGCGTGAAGACGACGACGAACACGATCGCGAGCAGCACGACCAGCAGCACCGGGACAAAAACCGTGGCGCGGGTCAGCACCGGGCGGCGGCTGGTCGTTGCCACAGTTCCTCCGTGCGGTCAGGACGTTATGGATCAGATGGCCGCCGGACCGCCGGTGACGGCGGCCCGCGGCGGCAAGGGTGGGTCCGGGACCTGCCGGCCGGGCAGCCCCGGCACGCGGTGCGAAGCACCCCCTGTACGGCAACCTACGCCAGCCCCCACGGGGGGATCGGAGAGGATGGGTTGGTGAGCAGCCCGAACATCACGGAGTTGACCTCCGTCGTACTCGAGGTCGAGCGGCACGTCGCCGATTCCGGCTGGGATCAGCCCAGCCAGGTCTACGCACTCGCCGACACCGCCGACCTGCTGGCCCGCGAGCCGGCGCTGGCGCCCCACATCGGGGACTCCCCGCCCGGTTCGCTGACCCCGGTCGAGCAGGAACCGCTGCCGGTGGGGCGCCTCGACGAGGTGCTCGCGGGCATCGGCTGGCCCCCGGAGGTGCTGGGCTGCGTCCTGGTCACCGAACTGGTCGTGCTCCCGCCCAGCGCCGAGGAGGAGGCCCCCTACTCGGACGACGAGATCGAGTACTGGGCGGCCAACCACCCCGAGCGCCAGGACGTCCGCCTCGCCGTCGGGGTGACCCGCACCGGGCTGCACGCCTCCTGCCTGCGCGTGCGCGGGGACGACGAGCTGGTCGTCGACCCCGATCTCGCCGACAACCTGATCGACGGGCTGCTCGCGACGTTCCAGTGAGCACCCGCCGGGCCCGGCGGCGCGCGGCACCGGGCCCGGCGGCCGCACCGCCGTGCCGTCCCCGGACGGCACGGCGGCGGGCGGTGCCAGGGCGGACAGCACTACGGGCGGGCCCAGACCAGCTCAGCAGGACGGGACGGCAGCGGCCGGATTCGTCCGCAGCGCATCGACGGCCTTCAGCGCACCGTCCAGGGTGTCGACCCTGACCAGGCGGGGCGCGTTCGCGCTGTCCACCCCGCGGGCGTCCGCGCAGTTCGCCGCCGGCACGAGGAAGACCGTGGCCCCGGAGGCCCGGGCGCCGAGCACCTTCTGCTGGATGCCGCCGATCGGGCCCACCTGACCATCCGCGGTGATCGTCCCCGTGCCGGCGATGGTCTTACCGCCGGTCAGCTCGCCCGGGGTGAGCAGATCGACGATGCCCATCGCGAACATCAGGCCCGCGCTCGGGCCGCCGACATCGGAGAGACGGATCTTCACCGTGAACGGATAGGTCCGTTTGTCGGTCGTGGTGATGCCGATCATCGCGCGGGCCGGGTCGTCGGTGGCCGGGCGGGTGGTGATCGTGACCGTGGCCGGTCTGCCGTCCCGCTTGTAGCCGACGGTGACCGGCGTCCCGGGGCGCACCTTGCCGACCTCGGCGCGCAGCTGGTTCTGGCTCGTCACCGCCACGCCGTTCACCTGGGTGATCACGTCACCCGCGGTGAGCCTGCCGGTGGCCGGGGAGCCCGCGGGAACGGTGTAGACCGCGATCGCGTGCCCGGTGGGCTCGATGCCGAGCCGGCCGAGCGCGGCGGCCGTCGCCTGGTCCTGCGAGTCCAGCATGGCCTGCGCGTTCTCCTGCTGCACCTGCTCCTGGGTGGAGCCGCGGGGCCGGATGAGCTCGGTGGGCACGACCGCCCGGTCCGAGTCGAGCCAGTCGCCCAGGGCGCTGAGCAGGTTGAGCTTCGGGGTCTCCTCGACGGTGGTGAGCTCGAGGCGCCCCGACGTCGGGTAGGTGCGCCGACCCTCGATCGAGATGAGCCGGGTGCCGTCGACGCTGCCGAGGGTGTCGGTGACGGGCCCGGGGGCCAGGGTGACGAACGGTACCGGCAGCCAGAGACCCACGACGAGCAGCACCAGCGCCAGTACCGACGTGACCACCAGTGTCTGGGTACGCCGGGCCATGGACGCAGTCTATGTACCGCCCGTGGCCCGTCCGGGCCGGCGTCCGCCCCAGCGGGCGGGCGCCGGCCGGCGGGTGGTGCGGTCAGGCCAGGTCGGACGGCCCCGGCGCCGGCGGGTCGCCGGCGGGACGCGGGTCGACGACCGGTAGCGGGCCGGTCGCGGGGAGGGCCTCGGCGAACGGGATGGGCTCGGTACGCGCCTGGGAGTCGTCTAGCGGGTGCCCGTCGGCGAACGGATCACCGTCGGCGAAGGCCCGGGGGTCGACGAGGCGGGAGGGATCGGAGAAGGGGGGCGGGTCGGGGAAGTACGGATCGTCGAGGTCCGCGTCGGCCCGCGGGGCGGGCTGGGCGGGAATCGGGCGGGCGAGCGCGGCCATGCTGCGCCGGTAGCCCTCGATGGTGAGCATGGCTTCGGAGGTGCGGTCGGGCCGGGTGCGCAGCGCGACCCACGCGATCGTCAGGAACACGGCGGCGGGGGGGATCAACAGGAGCCACATGGAAGGCCTCGACGTCGAGACGAACAAGAAGATGACTTATTTCTATCGTAGGTGCCCCGCTCAGCAGGCGCCCACCCATTCCGCCGCGCCATCCGCAAAAATCTGGTGTTTCCAAATGGGAACCTGCGCCTTGATGTCATCGATCAGACGACGACAGGCGGCGAATGCCTCGGCCCGGTGCGCCGCGCCCACCGCGACCACGACCGCCATCTCCCCCACCCGGAGGTGCCCGGTGCGGTGGGTCACCGCGATCGCGCGCACATCGCGGCTCGCCGCCACCTCGGCGGCGAGCCGCCCGATCTCCGCCGTGGCGCGCGGATGCGCTTCGTAGGCGAGGTCTGTCACCGGGCGACCGTGATCATGATCGCGCACGGTGCCCACGAACAGCGCGATCCCGCCCACCTCGGGGAGCAGGACGGCAGCCATGCACTCGTCGACCGACAACGCGCTGTCACGAACCTCCGCCAACATCACCCGGCCGGGCGGGCTCGTCCGGCCCTCCCCGGGACCACCCGCGCCACCGGGCGCGGCCGGGCCCGGGTCCCACGGGCCACCCGGCGCTCCCGCCGCCACGGGAGGCGCGCCGCCACCTGCCTCGTCCGCCGTCGGGATGATCGCGGGAGAACACATCGGGTCCACATCCACGACCGTAACCGGACGTGGCAGCATCCGTTCCGGCCAGAAGGCAGAAAACGCATTACCGTGGGTTCATGGCCCAACCGCGCATGCGACGCCCAGCTCTCCGATCAGGTCACGTCCGATGAGTGGCGACCTCCCGTTCGGCTTCAGCCCGTCGGGCGGCGGCGACGAGTCCCGCTCCCCGTTCGGGGGCAGCGCGCCGTTCTTCGCCGAGCTGGAACGGCTGCTGTCCTGGCAGGGCGGCCCGGTGAACTGGGAGCTGGCCCGGCAGGTGGCCGTGCGCTCGTTGGGCGACGGCGCGTCGAGCGTGCCCATGGGCCAGCAGCATCTCGTCGCCGAGGCGCTGCGCATCGCGGACGTCTGGCTCGACCCGGTGACCACCCTGCCGTCCGGGGCGACCGCGGCCGCGGGCTGGTCCCGGGTGGAGTGGATCGAGAAGACGCTGCCGGTGTGGCGCACGCTGTGCGACCCGATCGCGGCGAAGGTCGTCGAGGCGATGCGCACGGGCATCTCCAGCGGCCTGAGCCAGCTCGGCGGTGGCGGGATCGAGCTGCCCAGCGAGCTGCGCGACGCGCTGCCCCCGGGCGTCGACCTCGGCTCGCTGATGTCCGCGGGCGGGCCGATCGTCCAGATGATGAACCAGGTCGGCGGGATGCTGTTCGGCGCCCAGGTGGGTCAGGCGATCGGCACGCTGGCCGCCGAGGTCGTCTCGTCCACCGAGGTGGGCCTGCCGCTCGGGCCCGCGGGGACGGCGGCGCTGGTGCCCGCCGGGGTCGCCGCGTTCGGCTCCGGGCTGGAGCTGCCCGAGGACGAGGTGCGCATCTACCTCGCGTTGCGCGAGGCCGCCTCGAACCGGCTTTTCGCGCACGTCCCGTGGCTGCGCGCGCATGTGCTCGGCGCGGTGGAGGAATACGCCCGCGGCATCGCGGTGGACACCGAGGCCGTCGGCCGGGTCATGCGGATGGTCGACCCGACGGCGCTGATGAACCCCGAGCGGCTGTCCGAGGCGCTCGGCGAGGACGTCTTCAACGACGCGACCACCCCCGAGCAGAAGGCGGCGCTCACCCGCCTGGAGCTGATCCTCGCCCTCATCGAGGGCTGGGTCGACCATGTGGCGGATGCCGCGGCCGCTGGTCATCTGCCCGGCTCCGGCCGGCTGCGGGAGATGGTCCGCCGCCGCCGGGCCGAGGGTGGCCCGGGCGAGCAGACCTTCTCGACGCTGGTCGGCCTGTCGTTGCGCCCGCGCAAGCTGCGCGAGGCCGCCGCGCTGTGGGAGGCGCTCGCCGAGGCTCGCGGCCGGGAGGGCCGGGACGCCGTGTGGGCCCATCCGGACCTGCTGCCCACCGCCGACGACCTGGCCTCCCCGGCGACGTTCGTGAGCGGGGCGGCGGCCAGCATCCTGGACGACCCGATCGCCGAGATCGAGAAGCTGCGCGACACACCCCCCGCCGAGGGCGGCGGGCCGAAGGATCTGGGCCCGGGCGACGGCCCCGGCGCGGCGAACCCGCCGGCCTGAGCCGGGCGGCGGGCCGCGTGCGGCGGAGCCCACAGGACTCTCCACAGGCCCTCCACAGCGGTTGTCCACAGCCTCGCCTCGCGGCGGACCCCGTGGCACGGTAGGGCGCGGCCGGCCTCGTGGCCGGTGCGCCCGAACTCGTATCCGGTGGCCCGCGCCGCCGGTGGACCCGCGGAGGATCCATGCGCCCGATCCTCAAGCCCGGCCTGCGTCGCCTCTGGCACAACGGCTCCACGCTGCAGCTCGGCATCGACCCGGCCGCCGCCGTGCTCGTCACCGGCCTGCGCCCGGCGCACGCCGCCGTGCTCGACGCGCTCGACGGCCGCCGCACCCTCGAACAGGTGCGGCTCGCCACCAGCGCCGCCGGGCAGGACCTGCTGGACCTGCTGGACGACGCCGGCCTGCTCGACGACGCGGCCGCCCGGCCCGGCCTCGCGGCGCTGCCCGCCGCCGAGCGGGACCGGCTGCTGCCCGACCTCGCGGCGCTGTCGATGCGGTCGGTGGATCCCGGCCGCCCGTCGCGGGCACTGGCGGCCCGCCGGGCCGCCCGGGTGCTCGTGCGGGGCGCCGGCCGGGTCGGCGCGCAGATCGTCACCCTGCTCGCCGCGGCCGGGGTGGGCCGGGTCGTCGTCGACGACCCGGCGGAGGCGACGGCCGCCGATGTCTCCCCGGGCGGCCTGCGGCTCGACGACGTGGGCCGCCCCCGCGCGCTGGCCGCGGGGGCCGCGATGAGCAGGGTGCGCCACGAGTGGGCCGGGCCACGGCCCCGGTCGGACGGTGGGCCGGGTCGGTTCGAGGCGGATCTGGTCGTGCTCGCCCCCGTCGGGCCGCCGACGGTCGCGCCGGCCGACTGCCTCGAGCTGGAGCGCCGCGGCGGCGCCCACCTGCTGGCCGGCGTGCGGGAGACCAGCGGGGTCGTCGGCCCGCTCGTCGTGCCCGGCGTCACCGCCTGCCTGCACTGCCAGCATCTGCACCGGCAGGGCCGCGATCCGGCCTGGCCGCTGCTCGCGATGCAGCTGGTCCGCCCACGAACCATCGGGCACGACCCCTGCGAGATCACTCTCGCGAGCCTCGTCGCCGCGCTCGCGGCCATGCAGGCGTTGACCTACCTCGACGGCGCTGCCGGCCACGGCACCGAACCCGGCCGCCTGTCCGACAACTCCGACTTCGCCCCGCCGCCCGCAACCGTCGATACTGAGATTTTCCACACACCGACGTCCGCTTCGGCATCGCTTCCCGTAACGGCGAACGGCGCCCTGGAGCTCGCCGTTCCGGACTGGCGGATCCGCCGGCGCAGCTGGCCGGTGCACCCCAACTGTCCCTGTCGCACGGCCCGAACGGCCGCCGCGGTCGTCCCTGGCCCCCCGCGCGACGAGGACGGTTGAGGCTGGGCCGCCGGCACACCGGGACAGCTCCGGCACCGGGTCCATCACCGGCCGCCACTGCCCGCGGTGGGCCCCGAGGGGGCACGATGGAGCGGTGTCCGACATCCCGCGGCGGGCCGTCGTCCGCACCGCCAAACTGGCCACGCTCCCACTCGGGATCGCCGGCCGGGCCACCCTAGGCGTCGGCAAGCGCATCGGGGGCCGGCCCGCGGAGGCCGTCGCCACCGAGCTCCAGCAGCGCACCGCGGCGCAGATCTTCCGCGTCCTCGGTGAGCTCAAGGGCGGGGCGATGAAGCTGGGGCAGGCGCTGTCCGTCTTCGAGGCGGCGCTGCCCGACGAGGTGGCGGCGCCCTACCGGGCGGCGCTGACCAAGCTTCAGGAGGCGGCGCCGCCACTGCCCGCCGCCGTGGTCCACCGTGTGCTCACCGAGGAGTTCGGCGAGCGCTGGCGGGACCTGTTCGCCGAGTTCGACGACACTCCGAGCGCGGCGGCCAGCATCGGCCAGGTGCACCGGGCGGTCTGGGCCGACGGCCGGTCGGTCGCGGTGAAGATCCAGTATCCGGGCGCCGGGCCGGCGCTGCTCGCCGACCTCACCCAGCTCGGGCGCGCGGCACGGCTGTTCGGCGCGGTGACGCCGGGGCTGGACATCAAGCCGCTGGTCGAGGAGCTCAAGGCGCGGATCACCGAGGAACTCGACTATCGGCTGGAGGCGGCCTGGCAGTCGGCGTTCGCGGCTGCGTACGCGGACGATCCCGACATCGTCGTCCCGCGTCCGCTCGCCGGGTCCGACCGGGTCATCGTCAGCGAGTGGATCGAGGGTGTCCCGCTGTCCGCCGTGATCGCCGACGGCACCACCGAGCAGCGGGACCGGGCCGGGCTGCTGCTGGTGCGCTTCCTGTACTCGTGCCCGGCGCGCGCCGGGCTGCTGCACGCCGACCCGCATCCGGGCAACTTCCGGCTGCTCGCGGACGGCCGGCTCGGCGTGCTCGACTTCGGCGCGGTCAACCGGCTGCCCGGCGGCCTGCCCGAGCCGATCGGGCGGCTGGCCCGCCAGACGCTGGAGGGCGACGCGGAAGCCGTCGCCGCCGGGCTGCGAGCCGAGGGCTTCATCCCACCGTCGGCCGAGATCGAGGCCGACGTGCTGCTCGACTACCTCGCGCCGATGCTGGCGCCCATCACCGAGGACGAGTTCGCCTTCTCCCGGGCCTGGCTACGCGGGGAGGCCGCCCGGCTCAGCGACTGGCGCTCCGCCACCACGCAGCTGGGCCGCCAGCTCAATCTCCCGCCGTCCTACCTGCTCATCCACAGAGTCACACTCGGGGCGATCGGGATCCTCTGCCAGCTCGGCAGCACCGGCCCGTTCCGCGCGGAGATGGAACGCTGGCAGCCCGGCTTCGCCGAGCCCGGCTCCCCGCCCGCGCGGGCCGCCGCGCACGCCAACCGGCCCGAGCGCACACTGCCCGAACTGCGGGTACGCGACGAGGCCGGAGTCATCCGCGCGGCGCCCGGCCCCGTCGTCCTCACCGACCCCCCACGTACCCGCCGCCGCTCCGCCGCCGGTCCCACTGCCGGTGCGGCCGGTGCCGGAGCCGCCGCTGCGGCCGGTGCCGGAGCCGCGAAGCCGGCCCGCCCGGGTACCCGAACCCGTAAGGCCCCGCCCGCGGCGAAGCCCGGCCAGGTTCCCGCTCAGGCTGGGGCCGCCGAGGTGAGCCGACCGCCGAGACCCCGCCGGCCCTCCGGCCGCGACGGCGGTCCGGCCGGCACCACGACGACGCCCCCCGAGGCGAGCTCGCCCGGCCCCGACGCGTCCGCCGGCTCCCCCGCGGCATCGCGTCCGTCGCAACGCAAGCGAGCTGCCCGGACGAAGCCGACACCCCCGAGCCAGACGCCCCCGGCACCGGCACCGGCACCACCGTCACCGGCGTCACCGGCGTCACCGGCGAATCGGCAGCCGCCGCCGACTGAGGACGCGGGAAGCGCGCCAACCGCGACTTAGTCGTTGTGGATCCAGGCGGCCGCCACTGATGACCATGCGGGCGAGCCGACGTGTTACCGCGGGAACACGCGGTCCCGCGGGACTGCGGCGAGGTCCCGCGGGACCGGGGCGTGCCCTACGGTGCGGTGGGGGTGGTGGGTTCGGGCGGAACGGCTGACTGGCCCAGGTAGATGAAGCCGTAGCCCTCGTCCCGGAACGGGATGCCGGTGGCCCGCAGAGCCTCGCCCCAGTCGCCACGGCAGGTCGGGTCCGCCGCCTCGGAGCCGTGGTCGGCGGTCAGCAGGATCGCCGTGTCGGCCAGCAGGCCGCGTTCCTCCAGCAGGTCGAGGAACGCGACGAGGCGCGCGTCCGCGTCGCGCAGCGAGGCCCGGGCCTGCTCCGAGTAGGGGCCGCCGCCGTGGTGGCCCGTGTCGGTGACCGTCGTGTTCCACCACATGACGTCGGGTGGTGTCGCGTCGGCGCCCCAGAGCTGGACGACCTGGGCGAGTCCCAGCGCGTCCACCCGGGTCGACCAGGCGTAGTCGGGATTCTCCCGCACCCAGCGCTCGCTGGCGTGCGGGTCGCCCTCGGCGGGCGGCAGGTAGTCGTTCATGTCCCCGGGCCCGTCCCCGGCGCCGGCGCCCATCTCTCGGACCAGGCCGAACGTCGAGTAGTGCGCCCCGCGGTCGACCGGTTCGTTCACGCAGGCGCTCACCGCGTCCGGCCGCTCGCGGGTGACCGCCTCGAAGAGGGTCTCCACGCCGTCGCGGAGCTGGTCGCAGGCGGCGTGCCAGGTCTTCACGTCGTTGACGATCACCTGGCGGCCGACGGCGCGGTCGAAGTAGACGTTGTGCAGGATCCCGTGGCGTCCCGGTCCGACGCCGGTCAGCGCCGAGGTGTGGTTGGTCAGCGTCACGCTGGGAAATTCGGCGATCGCCCCGCCGGCCAGCGCCACGCCCTCGGCGAGCAGCCGGGCCACGCCGGGCAGTTCGCCGGCGGCGGCCATGGCGAGCAGGTCGTTGCTGTTCGCGCCGTCCCACAGCAGGCCGACGACGTGGCGCGCGCCCGGGCCGACCAGCTCGGTCAGCGCGCTCCCCTCGGGGTCGCGCATGCTGACGCCGGCGAGGGTCGCGAGGGTTGGCGCCACGTCGATGACGCGGGCCGCCTCCGGGTGCGTCCCGCGCGCGCGGACACCGGCCCCGGACAGCAGCAGCGGAGCGCGCGACTGCCCGGCGTCGAGCGACCCGTGCTCGCCGAGATGGCCGCCCCGCTCCGGCCAGTAGTGGCCTGGAGTGTGCACGACGATCAGGTCGGGTGAGCGGGTGGCGTCGCCGAGCGCGGACAGCAGACGGCGGCCGGCGAACGGGTAGGCGTTGCGCTCGTTCGGCGGGGACGGATCCGCGAGCGCGGCGGACAACGGCACCGCGAACATCGGATCCTGCGAGGCCAGCGGGTGGCGCCCGAAGCGGAGTTCCCACGGGCCGTCGGGATCGGCGACCGGCAGCCGGGCGGAGCCCGCCGCGTTCGCGACGTACAACCAGTCCGCGTCGACCCAGGCGACGAGATCGACGATCGCCGCCAACTCCGGTGCCGTGAGGGCGGCGACGGCCAGGGACAGCTCGTCGACGCCGCCCGCGGGCCCCGGCACCCCGTCCGCCTCGGTGACCGGTCCGGTCGACACTGGATAGACACGCTCGCTGCTGGGCACGCCGGCACAGTACCGGGACTCGCCCGAGCACCGGAAGAAATGACCGGCCAACGCCAGCCGGCGGGACACCGAATCATCGGTGTCCCGCCGGCTGCTCGGCTCAGGCGGCGACCTCCTCGGGACGCACCTTGCGGGGACGGCCACGGGGCCGCTTGCGGGGCACGACGGTGCCGGTCACGACCAGCTCCCCACCCCACACCCCCCAAGGCTCGGCGCGGTCGAGGGCGGCGGCGAGACAGGCCGGCCGGACCGGGCAGGTACGGCAGACGGCCTTGGCGGTCTCCACGTCCGCCGGGGACTCAGCGAAGAACATCTCAGGATCGGCGTCCCAGCAGGGTAGGACGAGCTGATCCCGCTCGATCCGGGAGACGATCGAGTGATCGAACACCGGTGTCACCTCTCACACGGGTTGGTCTTCGAGCGGATGGACAGGGAAGCGAAAACGACAAAGGCCGCGATCCCCATGGGGATCGCGGCCTCGACGACGGCTCCGCGGAGCTAGTCCGGGAGCGGATCGCGAACGGATCCCGAGCTGAGGTGACGGTGTGCGGGCATGGGCGCCTCGACAGCCGTGGCTCCGGCGGCCACCGCGACCACGGACGCCTGGGCATTCCCGCCGGCCGGCCGCGGGGCGATGCCGACGAACGGCGTGCCGAAGGCGTCGGTACCGAAGGCGGTCGCGCACAAGGTGGCCGGGCCGAAGATCGACGTGCCGAAGATCGACGTGCCGACAGCCGGGGTGACGCCGTCGAATCCGTCGACAAGCGCGCCGCCGGGCCGCGAATCGCCGATACCGAGCCCCTGGATACGGAGGCCGTCGATACCGAGGCCGCCGATACCGAGGCCGCCGGCGGCCTTCACCGCCGCAACGGTCGTCGCGGCCAGGACGCCGGACCGATATCCCCACGGACGGGTGACCTCGCTGCCCACTTTGTCCATCAGAATGCTGAGCACGTCGAGATCACCTCCTTCTCGGGGCCAGGGAACGTGACCGTTCCGCCGGCGTGGTCGTCGGGCGTCGTGGGTAACGGTAGAAGGCCGCCGCGAGAACCTCAACGTATTTTCTGTGTCGCGTGTCGGACACGAAAAGTCACGAAAGTGTGCCCTCCGGCCCCGTCCGCGGGGTGCGCCCGGCGACCAGGTCGAGGGTGGCCTGGCCGTACCGGTCGAGCTTCGCCTGGCCGATTCCGGGAATCCGCACGAGCTCGGCGACCGACGCGGGGCGGGATTCCGCGATCGCGCGCAGGGTCGCGTCCGTGTAGATCACGAAGACGGGGAGGCGCAGCTCCCGCGCGGTCGTCGCCCGCCACGCCCGCAGCCGCTCGTACAGCGCGGCGTCCACGTCGACCGGACAGCCGTCGCAGTGCCCGGCCCTGGCCTGGGGCCCGGTGAGGGCGCAGCCGCAGACCCGGCACCGCACCGCCGACCGGCCGCGGCCCGCCGACCGTCCGGCCGCGCCCGAGCGCCCGCCCTCGTCCCCGTCGACGCCGGGCCCGCCGCTCGCTCCCAGGCCCCTACCGGCACCACTTACACCGCCGGCACCGGGCCGCCCGCCGCGCACGGGCCGCAGATCGTCCAGGAACCGGGACGGGCCGCGCACCCGGCGGCCACCCGGAGCACGGGCCAGCGACCAGGACAGGACCAGGTGCGTGCGCGCCCTGGTCACCCCGACGTAGAGCAGGCGGCGTTCCTCCTCGACCTGCTCGGGCGTGCGCGCGTGGACCAGCGGCAGCGTGCCCTCGGTGAGCCCGACCAGGAACACCGCGTCCCATTCGAGCCCCTTGGCCGCGTGCAGGGTGGACAGGGTCACCCCCTCCACGGTGGGCAGGTGTTCGTGGGCGGCGCGGTCGGCGAGCTCGGCGACGAACTCGGCGAGCCCCGCCTGCGGCGACCGAGCGGCGAGGTCCTCGGCGAGCCGGTGCAGGGCCGCAAGGTTCTCCCAGCGCTCCCGCTCGGCGCCGGACCCGGTAGCGGGAGTGCGAGGATTCCAGTTCAGCGCGCCGAGGGCGTCCGCGACGGCGTCGGCGAGCCCCTCGGGGCGGTCGGTGTCGGCCGAGCGCACCGCCCCCCGCAGCAGCTGCATCGCCTTGACGACCTCGGCGCGGGCGAAGAACTTCTCCCCGCCGCGGACCAGGTAGGCGATGCCCCCGGCGCCGATCGCGGCCTCGTACGCCTCGGACTGGGCGTTCGTCCGGTACAGCACCGCGATCCGGCTCGCCGGGGTGCCCCGGTTGAGCAGGGTGCGGATGCGGCTGACGACGGCGGCGGCCTCGTCCGGCTCGCTGTCACATTCCAGCCACACCGGCGCCGGGCCGGGCGTGGGCACCGCGACGAGCCCGGTGGCCGGACTCGCCCGCACGAGCCGGTTGGCCAGCGCCACGACCTGCGGCGTCGAACGGTAGTCGCGCACCAGCCGGACGACGGTCGCTGCCTGGTGGCGACGCGCGAAGTCGAGGAGGTAGCGGGGCGAGGCGCCGGCGAAGGAGTAGATGGTCTGATGTGGGTCGCCGACGACGCACAGGCTGTCGCGATCGCCGAGCCAGGCCTCCAGCACCCGCTGCTGGAGCATGTTGACGTCCTGGTACTCGTCGACGACGAAGTGCCGGTAACGGGCGCGCAGCTCGGTGGCGACCCAGCTGTGCTCCTCGATCATCGCCGCGGTGAGCAGCAGCAGGTCCTCCATGTCGAGGACGCCGGCCTCCCGTTTGACCTCCTCGTAGGCGGCGTAGAGCCGGGCGATGACGTCGGCGGGCATCGCGGTCTCCCGGCCGCTCGCCGCCGCCGCGGCCGCGTAGTCGGCCGGCGACAGGAGCGTGGCCTTCGCCCACTCGACCTCGGCGGTCAGGTCGCGCAGCTCGGTGCGTTCGGCGCGCAGCCGCAGCCGGGACGCCGCCCGGGCCATGTGGGAGATCTTGCTCGACTCGGGCTTGGGCAGCGGCCCGCCGGCCACGGTCGGCCAGAAGTAGTGCAGCTGCCGCAATGCCGCCGAGTGGAACGTCCGCGCCTGCACACCCGGCACGCCCATCGACCGCAGCCGGCCGCGCAGTTCGCCGGCCGCGCGGGTTGTGAAGCTCACGGCGAGGATCTGATCCGGACCAACCCCACGATCCACGACCATGTGGGCGATTCTGTGCGTGATCGTGCGCGTCTTGCCCGTACCGGCACCGGCCAGGATGCACACTGGTCCCAGCGGCGCGCCAGCCGCCGCCCGTTGCTCCGGGTCGAGCGCGCCGAGCAGGTCGTCAGCCGCGGGTGCGGCGGACGGGGGCGACCCGGCGGAGTGGGCGGTGGGGGCAGGCGATCCGGACATCCCTCGACACGGTAGTACCGGACGGGGCCGGGAAGCGCCGACGATGCGGCGCTGTTACACGGTGGGTTGCGTCCCTGTGGCTTGGAGGCTCTTTCGTGCTCACGATCTACACGACTTCCTGGTGCGGCTACTGCGTTCGGCTGAAGCACCAACTCGATCGCGCCGGGGTGGAGTACAAGACCGTTGATATCGAGAACGACCCGACAGCAGAGCAACTTGTCCGCGATGCGAACAACGGGAACGCGACCGTGCCGACGGTGCTCTTTCCCGATGGCACTGTGATGACGAACCCGAGCCTCCGCCAGGTCACCGAGAAGGTCACTTCTGCCGCATAACGGATACGTAGAGCAACGACATCCCGGGAGTTCTTACCTTCCCACCGCACACGCGGCCGGCTCGTGGGACGGTGTCCGTCACTGCCCGTGAAGTTTGTGGGAGAGTTCGGCCTGTGTCGTCAGCACCTTCAGAACAGGCGTGGAGCACCGTCGATGCCGCGCTGCGGGCCGTTCGCGCCCTGGACCGGATGGAGACAGCCTGTTTCGTCGTGGTATCAGCGACGACTGCGAGCTATCTCCGTGTGTCGGGAACCCTGCCCGGTCTCGACGAGGGAACCCACTTTCCACGCGCGGACAGCCTGACCGCCCGCGTGCTCGACGGTGCCCCCGCCGCGGCGGCCGGCGTCGGCGTGGGGCATCCCTCAGCCGACACCGCCGAGCATCGCCAACTGGGGGTGCGCAGCTATCACGCGTCGCCGGTGATCCGGCCGGACGGTCGGCTGCTCGGCGTCCTGGTCGGCCTTGACCACGGCGACGTGCCCGTCTCCGCGGATGACCGGGCCCTGATCCGGGGCGTCGCCGACGCGCTGGGAGCGGCGGGTGACGCACCCGCGCCATCCCCGCCGACGGTCTCGGCCAACGGGCCCCGCCCAGGTCCTCCACAGCCTTCGGCGTCCCCCGCACCGACGCCGCCGACCACAGCGACTCCGCCTGCCGCGCCGGCTCCGCGGGCCGAGGAGACAGGGCCGGCCGAGGAGACAGCGCCAGCCGCGGAGACAGGGCCAGCCGCGGCGGCCCCACCTCCCGCGGCGGGGCCGGCGACCGCGGCCGAACCGCCTGCCAGCGGTGCCACGGCGTCGTCCGGCCCGGCATCCGGCGGCGAGCCGGCGCCCGCGGGCCAGACAGGCCAGGACCAGGATCGGGATCGGGCTCCGCAGGAGGCGCCCGCCCCGGCGCCGCCGCCCGCGGCCCCGTCACCCAGTACCACCGCGCCGGCCTCCGCCACCCCCGGCTCGCCGCCGCGCGCGCCCGGGCCGGCCGGTGAGGGCGGCGCCCCGGCCGCGACCCCGCGCCCGCCGGGCAGGCCGACGCCGACACCACAGACGATCGCCCGGGCGCCGCGGCCTGGCCCGCCCGGGCGGCCGGGGTCACCGCGTCCAGGACCCCCGCCCGCGCCGCCCGGCGGCGGCACCGGCCCTGGCGGGCCACCGGCGGCGAAGGGTGCCCCGACGGCGCCGCGACGCGCCTTCTCCGACATGCGGCTGCGCCGGACGACGGCCGGCTGGATCGTGGAGGGCCCCGGCACCGAGATTCGCCCGGTTGGTGACCTGCTGTCCGCGATGGTGCTCGCCGACCTGCTCGCCGAGGACCTCGCCCCGCCCGGGCGACCGCGCCGGGCCGAGCGCGACCTCGGCGAGATCGAGCAGCTGCGGCTGTCCGTCGTGCAGCTCGAGCATGCGCTGGCGTCGCGAGTCGTCGTCGAGCAGGCCATCGGCGTGCTGGCCGAGCGCAACCAGATCCGGCCGCGGGAGGCGTTCGAGCGGCTGCGACGGACCGCGCGGGGCATGGGCCGGCGGGTGCACGACCTGGCCCGGCAGGTCGTCGACTCGGTCGGCGACCCCCGGGCCACCCTGCCGGGCGAGCTCGCCGGCCGGCCGGCCCCGCCACCGCCCGGCGGCGGCTCCGGGACAGGCGGGGGCTCCGGGACCGGCGGGGCCGGCATCGGCGGCAGCGCGCCCCCCGGCGGGGTAGCGCCCGGGGCGGGCGCCGGTGGGAGCACTCCCCGGCCCTCGCCGCCGCACTCCGCGTCCACCCGACACTGACCGGGTCCAGCCGCGACACTGACCGGCTCCCGCGCCGAACCGACCGGGCGCCGACGACGCTCGGTCGGTCGGTCGGTCCGAGTCGGTCAGGCGTCCGCGACGAGGCCGAGCGCCCCGACGGCGGCCGCGATCCGGGCCCGGTCACCGACCAGGACGGTGACCAGCCGGGTGGGCGCGAGCAGCTCGGCGGCGGCGGCCCGCACGTCGTCGAGGGTGACCTCGGCGAGCGCGCGGGGATGGTCGCGCAGGTACTCCACGCCGAGGCCGACGCCGGCGAGCGCCGACAGCGTCGAGGCGAGCCCGGCGGCGGTGGCGCTGCCGAGGGCCAGGGTGCCGACGGCGTACTGGCGGGCCGCGTCCAGTTCCTCCTGGGTCGGCGGCAGCACGGCGAGGCGGCCGAGCTCGTAGCCGATCTCCAGCAGCGCAGGGCCGGTGACCTCGGTGGCGACGTCCGCGGCCACGGTGAACCGGGAGCCCACCTGGTAGTGGTCGACCGAGCTGCGCGGCGAGTAGGTGTAGCCCTTGTCCTCGCGGATGTTGTCGACCAGCCGCGAGCTGAAGTACCCGCCGAAGATCGTGTTGGCCAGCCGCTGCGCCGGATAGCCGGGGGCGGACCGGTCGAGCGCCTCGCCGCCGAGGCGGATGTTCGTCTGCACCGCGCCGGGCCGGTCAACGATGATCAGCGGGCCGGTGCGCAGCGCGGGCAGCGGCGGCGCGGGGTCGGCTGCCCGGCCCGTCCAGCCGCCGAGCGACGCGGTGACCGCGGCGATCGCCCGCTCGGCGCGCACGTCGCCGACCAGGGTGAGGATGGCGCCGGCCGGGGAGACGCGCTCGGCGTGCAGGGCGCGCACATCCGCCGGCCCGACCTGGCCGACGACCTCGGGATCGGCGATCCCGGTCGCGTAGGGATGATCGCCGAACAGGCGCTCGAGCAGCGCCTCGCGGGCGATCACCGCCGGCTGGCTGCGGGCCACCGCGGTGTCCTCGACGATGCGGTCGCGCTCGCCGGCCACCTCGTCGTCTGGGTAGGTGGCCCCCCGCAGCACCTCGGCGAGGATCTCGAGCAGCGGTTCGAGGTTCGTCGCGAGGGCCGAGCCGACGACGGCCAGCCGGTCGCTGTCGACGCCGGTGGACAGCGAGCCGCCGAGCCGCTGCACCTGGGTGGCCAGCCCCACCCGGTCGAACCGGGGCGACCCGGTGAACAGCGTCTCCGCCAGCACCTCGGCGCGGGCCTGGTGGGCGGCGCCGGCACCGGCGAAGGGGATGCGCAGGCGCACCTCGACGATCGGCACGCTGGAGCGCTCCACGACCAGCACCCGCAGCCCGTTGCCGAGGGTGTGATCGGTGACGGCGGGCAGCTGGGCCGGGACGGTCGGGCGCACCGCCGGGATGACGCCGGTGGTCGCGGCCGGCGCCGAGGACGAGGGATCGGTCGAGGTCACGGCACTCCTGATCATGAATCGGCGCCAGCGTGCAGTTCGAGGACGGAGCGGCCCTGCGCCAGCAGCGATCCGGCGGCGGCGGCGACCGCCTCGCCGGTGACCGCGGCCAGCTCCGCGGGCAACTCGTTCACCAGCTCGGCCCGGCCGCGGTGCAGCTCGTGCACGGCCATCGCCAGCGCCCGGCCGAGGGCGTCGTCGGCCTCACGCAGCAGCGAGGACGCGACCCGCGCCTGGACCCGCTCCAGCTCGCCGTCGGCGAGGCCGTCGCCCGCCAGCCGGGACAGCTCCTCGTCGACGGCGGCGAGGACCGCGTCGGCGCTGGCGTCCTCGGACTGGCGGGCGTCGAGGGTGAGCAGCAGCGGGTCGCGCTGCTCGAACGGATTGCCGAACGTGCCGAGGTAGGCGCTGACACCGAGGACCGACCGGTCCTTCTGCACCAGCCGGCGCTCCAGGCGGCTGGCGTCGCCGTCGCTGAGCACCTCGGTGAGCAGGTAGTAGGAGAGGTAGGTGGACAGGTCACCGATCGGGTCCGGCACGCGGTAGCCGACGGCGAGGGCGGCACGCGGGGCCAGCGGGTCGGTGATCGACGCCCGGCGCTCCGCCGTCGGGACCGGCTCGGCGAAACTCGCCCGCGGCGGCACCGCGCGGGCGGGGATGTCCCCGAAGTACCGCTCGACGAACGTCAGCGCCTCGGCGGGATCGACATCGCCGACGATCGTGAGCACCGCGTTGCCGGGCGCGTAGTACTTGTCGAAGAAGTCCTCGGCGTCGTCGAGGCTGGCCGCGGCGAGTTCGGAGAAATCGCCATAACCGTTGTGCGCGTTCGGGAACGTGTCGAACGCGACCGGCGGCAGCCTGATCCAGGGAAATCCGCCGTAGGGCCGGTTGAGGACGTTGACCCGGATCTCCTCCTGCACCACGGCGATCTGGTTGTCGAGGTTCTGCCGGGTGATCTTCGGCGCGCGCATCCGGTCGGCCTCGAGGAACAGGGCCAGCTCCAGGGCGCCGGACGGCAGCAGCTCGAAATAGTCCGTGAAGTCCGGATGGGTGGAGCCGTTGAAGATTCCGCCGGCGGCCTGCACGTGCTTGGGATGCTCTGCCTTCCCGACGTTCTCGCTGCCCTGGAACATCAGATGCTCGAACAGGTGCGCGAACCCGGTGCGCCCTTCGGGCTCCGACCGGAAACCGACGTCGTAGTGCACCGAGACGGCCACCACCGGGGCCGTGCGGTCGGGGGCGAGAAGGACGCGCAGCCCGTTGTCGAGCCGGGTCCGCTCGATCGGATAGGAGGATGCCGGCAGCGCCGACCTCGCGGCGGCGGAGCCGACCGGACCGGGTTCTCTAGGCGACGACACGGTTGTCACGCTACTGCCCGCGCCGCCGGGCGGGTGGCGAAGGACCGCGTCCCACCCGCGTCCCACCCGCGTCACGCGGCCGATCGGGACTCGCCGGGACCGGGGACGATCGCGCGGCCCGGCAAACCCTAGTATCACGCCAGTGACCAGAGCGCGCAGGACGCCGGTCGCAGCGTCCACCGCGCCGCGTTCCGCCGCGGCGACGGGCGCGGACCAGCGGCGAGGGTACGGAGGCAATGTGCCGCAGATGCCGGCCCTGACCCGGCAGACTGTTCCCATGGCACAGTTTCCGGCCGGCCTGCCCACCACTCTTGCGGGTGAGGTTGACCGTCTGGGTGAAGAGATCATGGCGGCGATCGCGCGCGAGGTCCCCGCGTATGCCCGCCCGCTGGAGGGCGGGTTCGGCCGGGGGGTGCGCCGCGGGGTCGCCGAGGCCCTGCACCGGTTCCTCGCCGTGGTCGAGGCCGGTCCGCAGCGCGCGCCGGACCTCGCCGCCAGCCGGGAGGTGTACGTCCGCCTCGGGCGGGGCGAGGTGCGCTCCGGGCGTTCGCTGGACAACCTGCTCAGCGCGTACCGGGTCGGCGCGCGGGTCTCCTGGCGGCGCTTCGGGGAGGCCGCCGCCCGCCACGGCGTCGACCCGGCGGGTCTGGTGAGCCTCGCTGAGATGATGTTCGCGTACATCGACGGCATCTCCGCCGCGTCGGCGGAGGGCTACGCCGCCGAGCAGTTCACCGCCGCCGGGGAACGCGAACGCCTCCTGGACCGCCTCGGCGAGATGCTGCTGACCGGGGCGAGCGAACAGGCCGTCGCCCAGGTCGCCGACGAGGGCGGGGTGTCGCTGCCCCGCCGCCTGGCCGCCGTCCTCATCCCCTCGGGCCGCCCGAGCGCCCCCCGCCCCAGCGGGGAGGCGAGCACCGGTGGGGCGGCCCCGGGCCCCGGCACAGGACAGTTCCCGCCGCTCGCGGACTGCCCGCGGACGGTGCAGGGGCAGGACACATGGCTGTTCGTCGGCGCCACCGACCGCGGCTCGACTCGCGCGGCGCTCGCCACGCGGCTGGCGGGGCTCGGCGCCGTCATCGGCCCGGCGGTGTCGTGGGGGCAGGCCGCGGCAAGCGCCACGCGGGCCCGTCTCGCCCACGACGCCCGGGCCGCCGGCCGGCTGACCAGCGCCGGCGGCGTCGATCCGCTGTTCACCGAAGAGCATCTGAGCGCCCTGCTGCTCGCCCGCGACCCTGGTCTCGTCACGGACCTCGCGACCCGCCGGCTCGCCCCGCTCGACAGCCTGCCGAGCCGCACCCGAGAGCGGCTCGCCGAGACCTTGCTGCAGTGGCTGTCGCTGCGTGGGCAGCGCGGGCTTATCGCCGAGCGGCTGCACGTCCACCCACAGACCGTGCGGTACCGGGTCAATCAGCTGCGCCAGCTCTTCGGTCCCTGCCTGGAGGATCCGGACGTCCGCTTCGACCTCGAGCTGGTGCTGCGCGCCGGCGCGGCCGACGCCCGTTGCCCCGGGCCGCCCGCGGCGGCGAAGGGCTCCCCCGCGCCCGGGCCGCCCGGGTCCACCGGGTCCACCGGGTCCACCGGGTCCACCGGTCAGGAGGCCATGGGCGCCTCGGCCGGCGAGGATCCGGCACCCGCGCTGGCTCGTCTGGGACGGCATCGCACGCCCCGCGCCGACGACCCGCCGCACCACGCGGTCAGCGTGCCGCATCACGCCGTCGACCCCACGGCGTCGCCCCCACCTGATCCTGCCGTCCCCTGACCGTCACGGGTCGCGGCAGTGGACGAGACGGTGGGGAACGGCGTCCGGGCGGGTACCGTCCTCGCGTGCGGCTCGGCTCGTTCAACGTGATGCACGGTCTGTCGCTCGTCGACGGTCAGGTGGCGCCGGACCGGTTCGCCGCCGCCGTCGCCGGGCTGGGGACGGATGTGCTCGGTCTGCAGGAGGTCGATGTCGACCAGCCGCGCTCCGCCCGGATGGATCTGGCCGCCGCGGCCGCCACGGCGCTGGGCGCCGCCGCCGAGGACTGGCGGTTCGTTCCGACCGTCTATGGGACGCCGGGCGCGCATTGGCGGCCCGCGACCGGACCGCCAGCGCGCGGCGAGCCGGCCTACGGCATCGCGCTGATCAGCCGGTTTCCGGTCGTCGAGTGGCGGGTGATCGAGCTGGGCCGGGCCCCGATCCGCTCCCCGATCGCGGTTCCCGACGGCGCTGGCAGGCGCGCTCGCCTGATCCTGCTGGACGACGAGCCCCGGATCGCCATCGCCGCCCGGATCCGCACACCCGGCGGCCCGCTGACCGTCGTGACCACACATCTGTCGTTCGTACCCGGATGGAACGTGGCTCAACTGGTGCGGCTCGCCCGTCGGCTGGCGCGAGTCGACGGCCCGTTCGTCATGCTCGGTGATCTGAACCTGCCCAGCCGGCTGCCGTCCATACTGACCGGCTGGCGCCGCCTCGCCGTCACGCCGACGTACCCCGCGCCGGCGCCCCGCGTGCAGCTCGACCACATTCTCGCCCGCGGACCCGTCGGTACGGTCAGCGCGGTCCACAGCCGCCGCACCGCCATTTCCGACCACCGCGCCCTGCTCGTCGACCTCGACGACGTCGACGACCCCCGGACTGACTGGCCTTCCTGAGCTGTCCGCCGTCGCGGCGGCTCGGGCAACCGGTCGGCCACGGTTGACCTTGCCCCATGGGCAGGCCACATCGTCGGGTGGCGGCAGGACACCCCGTCCGGCCCCGAGGAGGCGACCGGTGACGGAGCTGTTGTCGATCGGCGCGTTCGCCCGGCTGAGCCGGCTGTCACCGAAGGCGCTGCGGCTCTATGACGAGCTGGGCCTGCTGCGACCGGTCCGGGTCGACCCCGGCTCCGGCTACCGGCGTTACTCGCCGGATCAGCTTGAACAGGCCCGCCTCGTGGCGTGGCTGCGCCGGCTGGACATGCCGCTCGCCCGGATCCGCCGGATCTGCGCGCTCGACGCCGCCATGGCCAGCGCGGAGATCCGGCGCTTCTGGGCGGAGACCGAGGCCGCGGTGGCGGCGCGACGTGAGCTGGCCGCGGTCCTCGTCGAGTACCTGTCCCGAAAGGACGTGGACATGCCGAACTCCAAGCCGGTACCGCCGGCCGACGGCAGTGCGACGACCTGGCCGTCCGCCTCAGCCGGTGAGCGGCCGGAGGCATCGGGCGGCCCGGCGGCCGAACGGCTGGCGCTGCGCCACGCCGCCCTGTCGGATCGCGGCCTGGTCCGACCCGGCAATCAGGACGCGGTGCACGCCGGGCCGACCGTGCTGGCCGTCGCGGACGGGTTCGGCTCCGCCGGCGCACAGGCGGGCGAGGCCGCGGTGAACGCCCTGCGCCACTTCGATGCGTCCGCCGCGGCCCCGGGCGAACTGCTTGGTTTCCTCGCGGATGCGGTGGCGCGCGCGAACCGTGCGGTGCGCGACCTGAACCGGACCGACGACCGGCGAGAACATGATCATCAGGCCACGCAGACGCAGGCGCAGACGCCGATCGGCACCACCCTGACCGCCCTGCTGTGGACCGGATCGGCCCTGGCACTCGTCCACATCGGCGACTCCCGGGCCTATCTGCTGCGCGCGGGCGCTCTGCGGCAGATCACCTACGACCACACGATCGTCGCTTCGATGGTCGAGGACGGACGGCTGCGGCCGGAGGAGGCCGCGACCCATCCTCAGCGGATGCTGCTGTTGCGCGCACTGGACGGGGGTTCCGCGGCCGTGCCCGACATCGGCCTGCGCGAGGTGCGGCGCGGCGACCGGTATCTGCTCTGCTCTGACGGCCTGTCCAGCGCGGTGCCCGCCGACGCGCTGCGCCAGATCCTGGTCGGCGCCGCGGAGCCCGAACGGGCGGTGCATGAACTCGTCGACCTGGCGACGGCCGCGGGCGGCGTGGACAACATCAGTTGTGTTGTCGCGGACGTGGTGGGCGCCGAGGGCGCCGACGACAGTGGCTGATCGCTCGTCAGTCGGGAGGTGACGGTCAGCCGGTGGAGGTGTGGGGCCGGGCGAGGAGGGTGGCCAGCTCGTCCTCGGTGAGCAGCGGGGGGTGGACGACCTCGCCGGTACGCACGTAGAGGAAGGCGGCGTCGACGGCGGACGGGTCGACGCCGCGTAGCCGGGCCCAGGCCAGCCGGTAGATGGCGAGCTGGAGGTCGTCGGCGGACGATCGCCCGGTCTTCCAGTCGACGACCTCCCAACGGCCGCCGCCGAGGGCGTAGACGGCGTCGATCCGGCCCCGAACGATCCGGCCGGCGAGCGGCAGCTCGAAGGACTCCTCGATCGCATACGGCCGGCGCGCGCCGTATGGGCTGCGCAGGAACGCCTCGCGCAGCTCGTGCAGGTCGTCGTCGGACAGCTCGGCATCCATGGCACCTTGCAGGTCGTCGTCATCGAGCAGCGTCCGGTGGTCGAACAGCTCCTCGACCCAGGCGTGGAAGCGGCTGCCCCGGCGCGCCGCGGCGACCGGCCGACGAGGCAGCGGGCGAACGAGCTCGCGGGCGAACGCGGCCGGGTCCGCGCGCATGCGGACGATCTCCGAGGCGGTGAGGTTCGCGGGAAGCGGCACGTCGAGCCGGGGGACGCGGGCGGCGCGCTCCTCGGTGAGCAGCAGCACCGTCTCCCGGCCCAGCTCGGCGAGCAGGTCCCGTTCCGCCCTGGTCAGCCCGGGCGGGTCGACGCCGGCCGCGCCCCCACCGTCGGGCCTCGCCTTCTCGTTGGACCTCGTCTTCTCGTTGGACCTCGTCTTCTCGTTGGACGGGGGGTCGGGCGGGGGATCGGACGGGAGGCGCGGGGCGGGCGCGAGGGCGGCGTCAAGGCGGGCGAGGACCTCGCGGGCCGCCTCCCGGCGGCGGGCGAACGGTTCCGGCTCGTACGGGATCGGCCAGGCGAACTCCGTCGGGATCGCGAGCGCCGGGTTGGACGTCTCCGCCGGGCGTGGCGCCCACCCGTCGACCCGACCGCCCCCGCCGCGCGCGTGCTCGGCCAGTTCCTCGAGGAAGACCGACGCGCCGCGCGGGCGTTTCTGCGCCGGTCCCCACCAGTGCCCGCTGGCGAACAGCAACGACTTCGCCCGGGTGACGGCGACGTAGGCGAGCCGGCGTTCCTCCCGCTCGGCGTACGCCTTCGCGTCGGCCACGGCGGCGTCGTGATCGGCCTTCTGGTCGGAGATGCGGATGGCAGGCAGGTCGGCGGCGTCGCCGCGCAGCGGGATCGGCAGCACGCCGGGCGAGGTCGCCCACTGGTCGCGGGCGGTGACGTCGGGGAAGACCTTCTCGCTGAGGTTCGGGACCGCGACGACCTCCCATTCCAGGCCCTTGGACCGGTGCATGGTCATCAGGGCGACGGCGTCGGCGCCGGAGGGACCGGTGACGTCGAGGCCGCGCTCGTGCTCGCGCGCGGCGCGCAGGAAGCCGAGAAAGCCGTGCAGGGACGTCGTGCCGTCCGGGTCGGTGAAGGAGGCGGCGACGTCGAGGAAGGCGGCGACGTTGTCCTGCCGGCGGGCGCGCACGGCAGCCTCGGTGGCGGTCAGCTCGACGTCCAGGCCGATCGTGGCGATGACCCGGTGGCACAGGTCGAGCAGCCCCTCGCCGACGTGGCGGCGCAGCGCTTCGATCTCGGCGCCGAGGCGACGCACCCGCGCGCGGCCCTCGGCGGAGATCTCCGGCCCCGGCTCGGCGAGGACGTCGGACAGCGCGACCACGTCCGCCGGGTCGACATCGGCCACGGCCGCGGCCAGCGGGTCGCCGCGCTCCGGCAGCCCGTCGTCCCGTTCGGGTGGGCGGCGGACGACCTCGCGGGCGTGGCGGCCAAGCGCGGCCAGGTCACGCGGTCCCAGGCGCACCCGCGGGCCGGTGAGCAGACGGACGAGTGCGGCGTTCGCGGTGGGGGCGTCGAGGGTCTCCAGCACCGCCACGATCTCGGCGACCTCGGGCACGGTGAGCAGGCCGGTCAGGCCGACGACCTCGACCGGCAGGCCGACGGCCTGCAGCGCGGCCAGCAGCGGCGGGATGTCACCGCGCGCGCGGACGAGGACGGCGATGGCGCCCGGCGCGGTGCCGGCGGCCACGACCCGGCGCAGCTGGCCGGCGAGCCAGGACACTTCGTCGTCCCAGCTGTCGTGCAGCGCGACGACCGTCTCGCCGCGCTCGGCGACGTCGGCTCGCGGGCGCAGCTCGACGACCCGGTGGCGGGCACGCAGCGGCGCGGCGACCGTGTTGGCGAGCTCCAGCAGCCGGCCGCCGCTGCGCTGGTTGACCGACAGCTCGTAGACGGTCGCCGGCGTGCCGTCGGTCCGGGGGAAATGGGTGGGGAAATGGTCGAGGTTGGCCACCGAGGCGCCCCGCCAGCCGTAGATCGCCTGGCACGGATCGCCGACGGCGGTGACGGGATGGCCGCCGCCGAACAGGCCGGCGAGCATGCGGCGCTGGGCGACGGAGGTGTCCTGGTACTCGTCGAGCAGGACGACGGCGGCGCGGGCCCGCTCGGCCCGGCCGACCTCCGGCATCGTCTCGGCGATGCGGGCCGCGTAGGTGACCTGGTCGCCGAAGTCGAGGACGTTGTGGTCGCGGCGGGCGGCGCGGTACTCGGCGACGAGCGCGGCGAGTTCGCGCCGGCCGCGCGTGGTGTGCGCGTAGCGGCGCAGCCGGTCCCGGACGCCCTTCGTCCCGTGCCGGCCCTGGGCGCTGGCCAGCGCGGCCAGTGCCTCCTCGGCGACGGTGGCGTCGAAGGCGGCGAGCGCATCCGGGTCGACGAGGTGCTCGCTCATCTCGGCGTCGAGCGCGACGATGTCGCCGACGACGGCGGCCAGGGAGCGGGTCAGCGCCCGCACCGTCCCGCCGTGGGCACGTGCCACGCGGGCGGCGAGCTGGTAGCGGGCCGCGCCGCTGAGCAGCGCGATGTCCGGCTCCAGGCCGAGGCGCAGCGCGTTGTCGACGACGAGCCGCCCGGCGTAGGCGTGGTAGGTGGCGACGATCGGCTCGCCGTCGACGTCCGCGTCCACCCCGAGATCCACCCCCGCGGCCGGCGGTGGGACGGGCAGGCCGGTGGCGCCGGCGGCACCCGCCCGCCGCAGGGCGAGGCGCACTCGGCCGGCGAGCTCCGCGGCGGCCTTCGTCGTGAACGTCAGCCCGAGCACCTGGTCGGGGCGGACCTGACCGGTGGCCACCAGCCAGACCACCCGCGCCGCCATCACCGAGGTCTTTCCCGAGCCCGCGCCCGCCACGATCACCCCGGGTTCCAGCGGCGCGGCGGCGGCGGCGATCTGCTCGTCGGTGTAGGGCACCTCCAGCAGGTCACGCAGGTCGTCCGGTTCGAGCCGCGGCCGGGCCGGGCCGGTGGGGCTCTCGTCGTCCGAACCGAGGCCGAAGCCGGGCAGGAACGGCTGGGCCGGCCCACGCGCGCCGGTGCCCAGCGCGCTCACTCCACCACCTGCCGTCCCTCCGGGCGGGCCGGGCAGCTCGCCTGGAAGGTGCATACCGGGCACTGGTCGCCGGGCGTGGGCCGGAACGCCTCGGCGTCGACGACGCGCACCGCCTCACCGATGGCCTGGTCCATCCAGGTCTCGCCGGTGGCCGGCAGCGGCTCCTGGGCCTGGACCTGCGGCGGTCCGGGCGCCTCCCCGGGCAGCCGGGGCGCCCGGTTGTCACCGCCGGCATCCAGCCTCAGCTGGACCAGCTCGGCTCCCCCGGGCTCCGCCGGCTGCGCGCCCCCCGGCCCTGCCGGGGTGCCGTCTGGGGTTCGCGCGGCGGCCAGGGCGCTGTCGAGGGCGCTGTCGAGGGCGCCGGCGCGGACGGCGAGCTGGTAGCTGCCGAGTTGCGGGTGGACGGCGAGCTCGGCGCGGCTCGGCGCGGTGCGGCCGGTCTTGAAGTCGATGACGTGCACCCGGCCCTCACCGTCGAGTTCCAGGCGGTCGATGAAGCCGCGCAGCAGCACGTCGCGCCCGGCGACGGTCAGCCGGGCGGTGAAGCTGACCTCGGCGCCCGCGACGCGGCGCCCGCGCTCGGCGGCGTGCCAGTCCAGGAAGCGGGCGAGCGCCTCGCGGGCGGCGCCCCGCTCCTGCTCGCTGCGCCAGCGGGCCTCGTAGTCGAGGTGGCGCCAGACGGTGTCGAGCCGGGCGTCGAGGGCCGCCAGATCCGCCGGGGTGCGGCCCGTCGTGACCTCGTCGGCGAGGGCGTGCACCACCTTGCCGAAGCCCTGCGCGGTCGACGAGACGGTGACCGCGTGCGCCTCGTGCTCCAGGAACCAGCGCAGCGAGCACGCGCCGATGCTCGACAGCGACGAGCCGGACAGCCGCAGCGGCGCGTCCGGCGCGACGACCGGCACGTCCGAGGTCGTCACCTCCAGCAGCCCCCACCAGGTGCGCGGATGCGCCGCGGGGGCCAGCGGGCGGCCGGCGTCATCACGGGCTGCGGCGAGCGCGGCCAGCCGCCGGCGGGCGGCGCCGCGCAACGCCGGGCTCGACGTCGGCTCTGTGGCGAGCCGGCGCAGGGTGGCGACGAGGGCGACGAGCGTCAGCGGCCGGGGCGGGCGGCCGAGGACGGCCTCGACCGGGACGCCGAGCTCCTCGAGCAGGCGACTGGGCCGGCTGCCGTCCTCGTCGGGGCTGTCGACCGCGGTCACCAGCACCCGGCGCCGGGCCCGGGTGAGCGCCACGTAGAACAGGCGACGCTCGTCGGCGAGCAGGTCCTGGCGGGTCAGCGGCGGCCGCAGCCCGCCACGGGCCGGCGCGTCGAGCTCCTCGGCGCCGAGCAGCGAGTGCCGCTCCCGCAGGTCGGGCCAGGCGCCGTCCTGCACCCCGCAGACGGCGACGACATCCCATTCCAGTCCTTTGGACCGGTGCGCCGTCAGCAGCCGAACCCCGCCGCGCCGTGCGTCCTCCCCGACCGGCGCGATGGACTCGGCCGCGATCTGCTGCCGGCCGAGCTCGTCGACCAGCAGCGCGGCACCGGCGCCGCGGCCGCGGCGCTGCGCCAGCCGGGCGACGGCGTCGAACAGGGCCACGACCGCGTCGAGGTCACGGTCCGCGGCCCGGCCCGCCGCGCCCCCGCCGGCCGACGCCGCGACGAGGCGCTCCTGCCAGCCGCTGGCCGACCACAGCTCCCACAGCGCCTGCTCCGGGGTGCCGTCGGGATCGCGCAGCGCGCGCCGGCCCGCCCGCAGCAGCCCGCCGACCCGCCGCGCCGGCCGGGCGACCTCGTCCGGGACGCGCAGCAGCAGGCGGTCGGGATCGGCGACGGCGTCGCGCACCAGCTCCGCGGACGCGGCGGGCTGGATGGCGCCACCGTCCCGGTCGAAGGCGCGCAGCGCCCGACCCAGCTCGCGCACGCCGGCGGGGTCGGCCCCGCCGAGCGGGGAGGTCAACAGGGTGCGGGCCGCGTCGGCGGTGAGCGCGCCGGCCGGGTCGTCGGCGCAGCGCAGGGCGAGCAGCAGCAGGGCGGCGGCCGGCTCCTGCGCCACCGGCAGGTCGTCGCCGTCCACGCTGACGGGGACGCCCGCGGCGACGAGGGCCCGGCGCAGCCGGCCGATCCGCTCCGCCGTACGCACCAGCACCGCCATCGCCCGCCACGGGGTGCCGCGCTCCAGATGCTCGCGGCGCAGCAGGTCGGCGACGGCCTCGGCCTCCGCGCCCGCCGACGGGTAGGTGCGCGCCTCGACCAGGCCGTCGCCCAGATCGGCCCGCCCGGTCAGGTCCCGGTGGGCGCGCAGTGCCGGCACGGGCAGGCCCGCGGCCGGCAGGCGCCGCGCGACCTGGCGGCTCGCGAGCAGCGGCGCCGGCGCCATCCGCCGGCAGGTGCGCAGCGCGACGATCGGCGCCGGGCGGCCGTCGGCGGTCGGGAAGCGCTGGGGGAAGTCGAGCAGGCCGGCCACCTCGGCGCCGCGGAAGGCGTAGATCGACTGGTCCGGATCCCCGAAGGCGACCAGGTCACCGCCGCCGCCGGCAAGGGCCCGCAGCAGCCGCTCCTGCGCCGGATCCGTGTCCTGGTACTCGTCGACGAAGACGTGCCGATAGCGGGTGCGCAGCGCGTCCGCGGCCTCGGCGCCGCCCGCGACGGCGGCGGCCCGGTGCACCAGGTCCGCGTAGTCGAGTGCGCCCTCGAAGCCGAACACGTCCAGGTACATCTCGTAGAACTCGGCGAGCGCCGACCATTCCGGCCGCGCGGTGCGCCGGGCCAGCTGGGCGAGCCCGACCGGCTCCAGCCCGACCTCGCGGGCGCGGGCGAGCAGCGCCCGCACCTCCTCGGTGAACCCACGCGTCCCCAGGCAGCGGGCCAGCGCCGGTGGCCAGGCCGGGCGGCCGTCCTCCCGGGAGCCGTCGATGAGCTCCCGCAGCCGGGCGTCCTGCTCCGGACCGGACAGCAGCCGGAAACCGCCGCTCGGCGCCGGCCGGTCGTGCGCCCGCAGCAGCGCCAGACACCAGGCGTGAAAGGTCCACGCCCCCGGCCCGCGGCCGCCGCCGGCCGGGCCGAGCCGCGCGGTGATCCGCTCCCGCAGTTCGGCGGCGGCCCGCCGGCTGAAGGTGAGCACCAGGATCGACCGCGGATCGGCGCCCGCCTCGACCCGCGCGGCGACGGATTCGACCAGCGTGGCCGTCTTGCCCGTGCCCGGCCCGGCGAGCACCAGCAGCGGGCCGCCGGCATGCTCGATCACCTGCCGCTGGGCGGCATCGGCGACGAGCCGGGCGGGCGCGGCGACCGGGGCCGGCAGCAGCCGGTAACCGGCGCGGGACGTGCCGCGGGAGGCGGGCGGGGCAGACGCGGGGGGCACCCGTACAGAACATCACGCGGGTCCGACAATGCCCGAACGGGTGGGCCGGCGTGCACGGGCCCCGGCTGGCATGGCACTGTCATCGACCATGACCGAATGCAGCGGCAGGGTCGCCCTCGTCACCGGAGCGGCCTCCGGTATCGGCGCGGCCTGCGCGCGCCTGCTGGCGAGCGCGGGGGCTCAGGTCGTGGTCACCGACCGCCAGCCGGACGGGATCAAGGAAGTGGCGGCCCAGATCGAGCGCGGCGGCGGCGACGCCATCGCCGTCGAGGCCGACGTGACCGACCCGGACGCGATGGAGCGTGCCGTACAGGCCGCCGTCGGCACGTTCGGCAAGCTTGACCTGGCCGTGAACAACGCCGGCGTCACGGCCGGGCGCGAGCCCGTCGGCACCACCCCCGCCGAGGACTGGCAGCGGGTGCTCGACGTGAACCTGTCCGGCGTCTTCTACAGCATGCGCGCGGAGATCACCGCCATGCTGCACGGCGGCACGGGCGGCTCGATCGTCAACATGGCCTCGGTGCTCGGGATGGTCGGCTTCGCCGGTTCCGCGCCCTACGTCGCCGCCAAGCACGGCGTGGTCGGGCTGACCAAGACCGCCGCCCTGGAGTACGCGGCGCGCCGCATCCGGGTGAACGCGGTCGCCCCCGGCTTCGTCGACACGGCACTGATCCACGTCGACGGCCGCCCGCAGCGGGGCGCGGCGCTGCTCACCCCGATCAACCGGCTCGGCACCGTCAACGAGGTCGCCGAGGTCGTCGTCTTCCTGCTCTCCGACCGGGCGAGCCTGGTCACCGGCAGCGTCTACCTCGCCGACGGCGGCCTGTCCGCCCGCTGAGACCCGCCGCACCAGGACGCCGGCTGATCACAGCCGATCGAGCACCTGAGGCCGGGCCGGCAGCTACGCGGCCTGACACTGATCTTCGGCTGAGCAAGGCGGACGCCAGCCCGGTAAAGGCGGCGGTGCCGTCGCCAGCGGGCGGAAGTGCCGTCCCAGCGGACGGTGGTGCCCTCACCAGCGGGCGGAAGTGCCGTCCCAGCGGGCGGCGGCGAGGTCGACGCGCTCGCCGCCCTCGCGCAGGGGCGTCCCGTCGACGACGAGGCGGCGCAGCGCCTCGGTGGGATTGGCCGGATTCGGCTCGCCGGAGGCGCGGATGACGCGGTGCCAGGGGATGTCGTCGTCGCCGTAGCGGGAGAGGACGGCGCCGACAGTGCGGCCGGTGCCGGTGCCGACGAACTCGGCGACGTCACCGTAGGTCATGACCTTGCCGCGGGGGATCTGGGCGACGGCGTCCAGCACCTCCCGCGCATGCGGGCTGGGCTCGGCGCCGCCGAGGTGGACCCCGACCCGGGTGCCGAGCCCGGCGGACACGCTGGGTGGTGGCGTGTCGCGCCGGGCTCTGGGTCCGCTCACGTCTCGATCGGCCGCCGCGCTCAGTGGACCGGCAGGCTCAGTAGACCGGGAGAGTCTTGTCGACCTGGGTGGCCCAGGCCGTCACGCCGCCCTGGACGTGCACCGCGGAGGCGAAGCCAGCGTTCTTGAGGGTCGCCAGCGCGTCGGCGGAGCGCACCCCGGACTTGCAGTAGACGACCACCCGGCGGTCCTGCGGCAGCTCGGCGAGGTGCGCCGGCAGGTCGCCCTTGGGGATCAGCCGGGCGCCGGGGATGCGCACGATCTCCCACTCGGCGGGCTCACGGACGTCGACCAGCTCGATCGGCTCGCCCGCGTCCAGCCAGCCCTTCAGCTCGGCGGCGGTGATCGTCGAGCCGGCCGCGGCGAGCTGGGCCTCCTCGGAGACCACGCCGCAGAACGCCTCGTAGTCGATGAGCTCGGTGATCGACGGGTTCTTCCCGCACAGCGGGCACTCCGGGTCCTTGCGGACCTTGATCGACCGGTAGGTCATCTCGAGTGCGTCGTACACCATCAGCCGGCCGACCAGCGGGTCGCCCACGCCGGTGAGCAGCTTGATGGCCTCCGTCGTCTGGATCGAGGCGATGGACGCGCACAGCACGCCGAGCACGCCGCCCTCGGCGCAGGACGGGACCATCCCGGGGGGCGGGGGCTCGGGGTAGAGGCAGCGGTAGCACGGTCCGTGCTCGGACCAGAAGACGCTGGCCTGCCCGTCGAACCGGTAGATCGAGCCCCAGACGTACGGCTTGCCGAGCAGCACGGCCGCATCGTTGACCAGGTACCGGGTGGCGAAGTTGTCGGTCCCGTCGACGATGAGGTCGTACTGGCTGAAGATCTCCATGACGTTGGAGGTGTCCAGCCGCGTCTCATGCAGCACGACGTTGACATACGGGTTGATGTTGAGCACGGAGTCGCGCGCGGACTCGGCCTTGGAGCGGCCGACGTCGGACTGGCCGTGGATGATCTGGCGCTGCAGGTTCGACTCGTCGACCGTGTCGAACTCCACGATCCCGAGCGTGCCGACACCGGCGGCGGCCAGGTACATCAGCGTCGGCGAGCCGAGACCGCCGGCGCCGACGGCCAGCACTCGGGCGTTCTTCAGCCGCTTCTGGCCGTCCATGGCGACGTCCGGGATGATCAGGTGCCTCGAGTACCGGCGGACCTCGTCGACGGTCAGGCCCTCGGCGGGCTCGACCAGGGGCGGAAGGGACACGCTTGCTCCTCGCGTTCGCTGTCGTTCCTCGACGATGCCATATCGGCGCGCGGCGTCGTCGCGAATGAGCCATCCGTTCGTACAGCGTCCGCGACGGCCGGCGTGTTCCCCGAACACCGATGGGTAGACCGACGATGGAGTGCACGCACCTACCCAGGGAGTTGAGCGCCGTGTCCTTCGTCGACAAGGTCAGGAACAAGATGGACGAGCTGCGCGGGCGGGGCAAGGAGAGCGCGGGCAAGGCCACCGGCAACCCGGGCACGCAGGGCGAGGGCCGCGGCGAGCGCACCGTCGCCGACCTGCGCCAGGCCGGCGAGAAGGTCAAGGACTCCTTCCGCCGCTGAGCCGCCGGCCAGTGGCCTGGTCAGGCGGAACGCCTCGTGGGATGCGTGGTGGTCTTGCCGGTCGCGGTCTTGCCGCCCGTGTTCTTGTTCGGCGTCGTCTTGTTCGGTGTCGACTTGCCCGCCGCCGTCCTGCCGGCCGCAGCCCTACCGGCCGGTGTCTTGCCCGCCGCAGTCCTGCCGGCCGCAGCCCTACCGGCCGGTGTCTTGCCCGCCGCAGTCCTGCCGGCCGGCGTCTTGCCCGCCGGTGCCTTGCCGGCCGCGGTCCTGCCCGCCGCTCGCCTGCCAGCCGTGGCGCCCCTGCCTGCGGCGGAGTCCCCGTCGGCGGCCTGGGCGGCGGGTTCCTCGTCGGCGGCGGCGCCGTTCGGATGGTCCTTGCGCGCGGCGGCGATGCTGGCGCGCAGGGCGGCCATCAGGTCGCCGACCGGTTCCCGCTCCTCGGCACCCGGCGGGCTCACGATCTCACGACCGGCGATCTTGGCGTCGATGACGGCCTGCAGCGCGTCGCGGTACTCGTCGGAGAAGCGGCCGGGGTCGAAGTCGGCGGCGAGGGTCTCGATGAGCGAGGACGCCATCGCCAGCTCCTGCGGGCGGACCTCGACCTCCTCGTCGAGGAACGGGAAGTCCGGCTCGCGCACCTCGTCCGGCCAGATCATCGTCTCCAGGACGAAGACGCCGTCACGCACCCGGAGCGTCGCGAGCTGCTCGCGCCGACGCAGAGCTATCTTCACCAGCGCCACGCGGCCCGACTCGGCCAGCGCGTCGCGCAGCAGGACATAGGGCTTTGCCCCGGTCCGGTCCGGCTCGACGTAGTAGCTCTTGGCGAAGTAGATCGGGTCGACCTGCTCCAGCGGGACGAACTCGAGCACGTCGATCGCCTTGGAGGTGGACAGCGGCAGGTTGGCGAAGTCCTCGTCGGTGAGGACGACCGTCTGGCCGTCGGGAAGCTCGTAGCCCTTGGCGATGTCGGCGTAGCTGACCTCGCCACCATCGGCCTCGGCGACGCGCCGGTACCGGATGCGGGAGCCGTCCGACCGTCTGACCTGGTGAAACGCGACGTCCCGCTCTTGCGTGGCCGAGTACAGCCGGACGGGGATCGACACCAGACCGAAAGAGATGACACCCTTCCAGATCGAACGCATGTTCGCCCCTCACGTCGATTACCCACCATGGTGACCCACGGGACACCCACGAGTAAGCCAGATGAGGGAATCGTCCGAAGTTGTCAGCGGTCGTGGATGGCCGCGCGGCGGATCGCGGTCGGGGCACATCCCGGACGACGCACCCGGTCACGCCCCGCGTCGCGCGGCGGCGCGCGGCTTCCCTCCCGCACGGATCGGCCGCACCATCGTGGTGCGCCGCGCGACCAGGCCGACACACCTGCGGGCCGGGCCCGACCGGGCGCACCACCAGTGGATAGGGACGCAGTCGTGAGCGCTACCCCGGCGTCCGTGGAGGTCGACGGCCGGCGGCTGCGGCTGTCGAACCTCGACAAGGTCCTCTATCCGGCCGCCGGCTTCACGAAGGCCCAGGTCATCGACTACTACCGGCGGATCAGCCCGGTGGCGGTGCCGCACCTGACCGACCGGCCGCTCACCGTCGTCCGCTTCCCCAACGGGGTCGCCGAGTCGAGCTTCTTCACCAAGAACGCCCCGTCCCACCGCCCGGACTGGACGACGGTCGCGACCCTGCCCTCCCCCGGCTCGACCAAGGACCGCTCGACGATCGACTACCTGGTCGCCACCGACCGGCCGACCCTGATGTGGCTCGCCAACCTGGCCGCGCTCGAGCTGCACACGCCGATGTGGCGGATCTCCACCGGCCTGCCCGACCTCGTCGTCGCCGACCTGGACCCGGGCCCGCCGGCCACCGTCGTCGACTGTGCCCGGGTGGCCGAGCTGCTGCGCGAGGTGCTGCCGGCACCGCTGTGCGTGAAGACCAGCGGCTCGAAGGGCCTGCAGGTGTACGGCCGGGTCACCGACGGGCGGACGTCCATGCAGGTCCGCGCGGACATGCGCACCCTCGCCAACCAGCTGCAGCGCGACCACCCCGACCTCGTGGTGGCCAACATGCGCAAGGACCTGCGCGGCGGCCGGGTCCTGCTGGACTGGTCGCAGAACAACCCGGCGAAGACCACGGTCAGCGTCTACTCGCTGCGCGGGCGCGAGCGGCCCACCGTGTCCACGCCGGTGAGCTGGGACGAGGTCCGCGCCGCCCGCCGGCCCGAGGACCTCACCTTCACCGCCGACGACGTGCTGCGCCGGGTGGACGAGCACGGCGACCTGTTCGCCACTCTGCTGGGCACGCCGGACGGTCAGGACGGTTCCGCGTGAGACGTCCCCATCCCGGGCACATCGCGGTGCGGACCCCGCCGCGGTCCGCACCGTCCCAACGCCGGCGCCCGTGGTCACGGGCGCCGCACCGACGAGCGCAGGAGGACGTCCCCATGAGTGCACCCACCGATCTGCCCGCCTCCGGACTTCCCCTGGAGGCGCCGGACGCCGACGCCGCCGAGCAGGCCCGCGAGGTCCGCCCGCCGCAGACCGCCGCCGGCCGGCCCAGCGCGCCGGCCGCACCACCCGCCGAGGTCGACGAGTTCGACCTGGTCGAGCAGAGCATCATCGTCGAGATGGACGAGGACGACTACCGCTGAACCACCCGCGGCCGACCGCGCGCGACGCGGGCCCGCCCGGGGGTGGGGGCGCGGACGGTCCGCGGACGGGGTGCTGTGCGAGAGTGAGCCGATCACCGGTGCGGGGGCGCCTCCGGTGTCGCCACCCCACCGGGATTCGGCGATAGTGTTGTCCGCATCGACCAGGAGGTGCGCCGGTGACGGCCGAGCCAGCCTCGCCCGGTACGCGGCCGGGCAGGACTCCCCGGCTCCCCCGCACCGCTCGCCGCTTTCAGCTGCTCGGCGCCGCCCGCGAGGTCTTCGTGGCCCAGGGTTACCACGCGGCGGCCATGGACGAGATCGCCGAGCGGGCCGGCGTCAGCAAACCTGTGCTCTACCAGCACTTCCCCGGCAAGCTGGAGCTCTACCTGGCGCTGCTCGACGAGCACGCCACACAGCTGGTCACCAGCGTGCAGGAGGCCCTCGCCTCGACGACGGACAACCACACGCGCATCGCCCGGTCGGTGCGGGCGTACTTCGACTTCGTCAACGACCCGTCCGGGGCGCACCAGCTCGTGCTGGAGTCGGACCTGCGCAGCGAGCCGGTGGTGCGCCAGCGCATCGAGACCGCGTTCGCCCAGTGCGTGCGCTCCATCGCGGCGACGATCGTCGCCGACACCGGGCTGACCCAGGACGAGGCCGACCTGCTCGCTGTCGGCCTGGTGGGCCTCGCGGAGACGGCCTCGCGCTGGTGGCTGGTCCGCGGCGGCACCGTGCCCAAGGAACAGGCCATCGAGTCGATGGTCGAGCTCGCCTGGCGCGGCATCGGGGGCTATCCCCGCCAGGAGCGGGAACCATCCGGGCGGGACGGCCAGCAACGCTAGGCGCGGGTGAGGCATGGTGTGCCCGCAGCGAACACGCCACTCCCGTCCCGGTGGAGAAGTCCCGGAAGCCATAGTGTGGGCGGTGATCCAACCTCGGCGGCGGATGTCCGCCGGCGTGCTGGTCCGACGAAGGCGGAGGTCATTCGGTGGAGGTCAAGATCGGCGTGCGGCAGGTCACCCGGGAGCTGGTGCTGGAGAGCGACCAGACCGCGGAGGCCGTCGCCGCGCTGGTGAGCGAGGCGATCAAGGCCGACAGTGGCGTGCTGAGCCTCATCGACGACAAGGGGCGGCTGGTGGTGGTGCCGGTGTCGTCCCTGGCCTACGTGGAAATCGCCGCCTCCTCGCAGCGGCGGGTGGGTTTCGGCGCCTGAGCTCCCACTGACCGCGGCTGGCCTGGCCGGGCTCCCAGTCCGGCCAGGCCCGGCCCGGCCAACCCGTCCGCGGCCGCGGGAGCCCTTCCCCGGGTGGACTGGCCCAGGCGGACAGACCTAGGCGGACAGACCCAGGGCGGACATCCGGCGACCGTGCGCCGCCATGATGCGGTTGAAGATGGCCGCCAGCGCGTCCAGATCGCCGACCCCGACGAGCAGGCCGGTCAGCGCGTCCCGGTCGACGCCCACCCGCTGGGCCTGGGTGAGCGCCTCGCCGACCAGGCGGCGGGCCCACAGTGCGAGCCGTCCGGCGACGGTGGGGTTCGCCTCGATCGCGGCCCGCACCCGCTCGACCGCGAAGACGGCATGGCCGGTGTCGTCCAGCACCCGCAGCACGATCTCGCGCGACGGCGCGGGCAGCCGGGCGGCGATCTCCCGGTAGAAGTCCGCGGCGATGTTGTCCCCGACGTACGCCTTGACCAGGCTCTCCAGCCAGTCGGCGGGAGCGGTCGAGTTGTGGAAGGTCGTCAGCGGTGCGACGAACGGGGCCATCGCACGCTCACGGTCGACGCCGAGCCGGTCGAGTTCCGCGCAGACCGCCTGGAAGTGGGAGAACTCGGCGGCCGCCATCGCCGCCAGGGCGATCTTGTCGCCGAGGGTGGGGGACATCCGGGCGTCGGTCGCCAGCCGCTCGAAGGCGGTGAGTTCGCCGTAGGCGAGCAGGCCCAGCAGGTCAACGGTCGCCTGGTCCGCCTCGGCCAGGCCGCCCTGTGGAGGCGGGTCGGACGACGGGATGGATGTCTGCGTCACAGCCGCGATTCTGGCACCCCGCATCGTCCTGGTCGGCAATCCTCGGCGAAGGAGCCCCCAACTCGCCGTCACACCGGGTATGCTAGGGCGTGGCCAGAGGTCGTTATGTCACCTCGGCTGCCGCATAGCAGGCGTCGCCTCGTCACCTGTGCACCCAGAGCTGCCATTCTCGGCACCGGGCACACGGACATCGGGCCGCGGGCGCCTAGCGGCTCACCGTGAGCGGGTTCAGCGTAGACACCGCTCAGAGAAGACCAGGAGCGTCCCGCTGTCCGTCACAGCCGCAGTACCTTCAGATGATCTAGCCGCCCCGAACAAGCCGATCGAGACCGCCGCGCCCACCGAGCGGCCAACCTTCGCCGACCTCGGCGTACGTGCCGAGACCGTCGAGGCGCTCGCTGAAGCGGGCATCATCCACGCCTTCCCCATCCAGGAGCTGACGCTCCCCCTCGCGCTCGGGCGCAACGACATCATCGGCCAGGCGCGCACCGGCACCGGCAAGACGCTCGCGTTCGGCATCCCCGTCGTGCAGACCGCGCTGGCCCCCGGCGAAGGCGCCGACGGCCGGCCGCAGGCACTCGTCGTCGTCCCCACCCGTGAGCTGTGCGTCCAGGTCACCGCGGACGTGACCCGTGCGGGCGCGCGCCGCGGCCTGCGCGTCATCTCCGTCTACGGCGGCCGCGCCTACGAGCCGCAGCTGACCGCGCTGCGCGCCGGCGTCGACGTCGTCGTCGGCACGCCGGGCCGGCTGCTCGACCTCGCCCGTCAGAAGGTCCTCGACCTCGCCGGCGTGCGCACCCTGGTGCTCGACGAGGCCGACGAGATGCTCGACCTGGGCTTCCTGCCCGACGTCGAGCGCATCATGGCGCAGCTTCCGACTGCCCGGCAGACCATGCTGTTCTCCGCAACCATGCCCGGCCCGGTCATCTCGCTGGCCCGCCGGTTCATGCAGCGCCCGGTGCACGTCCGCGCCGAGCAGCCGGACGAGACCCGCACGGTACCGACGACGCACCAGCACGTCTTCCGCGCCCACGCGCTGGACAAGATGGAGGTCCTCGCCCGGGTCCTGCAGGCCACCGGCCGAGGGCTCGCGATGGTCTTCGTGCGCACCCGGCGCACCGCGGACAAGGTCGCCGAGGAGCTGGACAAGCGCGGCTTCGCCGCCGCGGCCGTACACGGCGACCTCGGCCAGGGCCAGCGTGAGCAGGCGCTGCGCGCGTTCCGCGCCGGCAAGGTCGACGTCCTCGTCGCCACCGACGTCGCAGCCCGGGGCATCGACATCAGCGGCGTCACACACGTCGTCAACTACCAGTGCCCCGAGGACGAGAACGTCTACCTGCACCGCATCGGCCGCACCGGTCGCGCGGGCGAGTCCGGCGTCGCCGTCACCTTCGTCGACTGGGACGACCTGCCCCGCTGGACGCTGGTGAACAAGGCTCTCGGCCTCCCGTTCGACGGGCCCGTCGAGACGTACTCCACCTCGCCGCACCTGTACGAGGCCCTCGAAATCCCGGCCGAGGCCGCCGGCACCCTCCCGCACGCCGCGCGCACCCGTGCCGGCCTCGACGCGGAGGACATCGAGGATCTGGGCGAGTCCCGCCGCGGCCGGCGTGGCCCCCGCGCCGGGCGCGAGACGTCCCGCGCCGCGGACCGCCCGGTACCCACCCGCACCCGCACGCGCCGGCGCACCCGCGGCGCCGGCGCCGCCGCGGCCGCGTCCGGCCTGGCGATCGCCGCCGAGGACGCGGCCGAGAACGACGTGACCGATCTCACCACCGATGCCGTGGGCGTGGTGGCCGAGGCGAACGGTGTCGCGGACGCCGACGGACCCGACGCCGCCGTGTCCACCCTGGCATCCGAGGCCGGCGGCGCCGCCGGCGAGCCGGCCCGGCGCCGCCGCCGTCGCCGGGGCAACCGGGGCCGCGGCACCGGCGCCGTGCGCGGCGAGGCCACCGACCTGGCCGACCTGGCCGAGTTCGCGGAGGTCGACGCCGGCGGAGCCGAGGCCGCCCCGCTCCGCGCCGAATCCGCCTGACCAGCACCTCCGTCTGACCAGCACCGGATCTCGCCGCCTCCCGCCGGAGCGGGGCGGCAGCCGGGCTGGTCAGGACTGGGCGACGGTCAGGACTGGGCTGCGGGCCGCAGGTGCAGTCCGAGGCGCACCCAGCTCACCCGGCGGCAGGTCGGGCAGCGCAGCAGCGAGAAGTGGCGTGCTCGCAGCACTGGCAGGTGCACGCTGGGCGTGAGCGTCCGCAGTGCCTGCCGCGCGCCGAGCAGCCGGGTCTCACCGCACCGGCCGCATTCGACGCGCAGGCTCGCGTGCGCCGGCGTCGTCGGGCGGACACCGCTGTACAGGGCACGTTTGCCGTGCACGTCCCGCCCCACGGTGGTCCCGGTACTCGCCGTCCCCGCGCCGGGAGGCCGGGGCCCGCGACGTGGCAGGCGGTCGAAGCCCGCGGCGGAACCCGCCGGCTCGGACCGAGGACCGACACTCCCCCGGCTCACACTGCCCCGGCTCACAGTCCCCCGGCTCACCGCACGCCTCCGGCGGGAGCGACCCCGCCACCGGCCGACGCCGTCACCGCCACGCTGATCTCCGCCGGCATGCTGATCTCCGCCGACACCACACCCGCCGCGGAACCGCGCCGAGCGCGCCGACCCCGATCACGCGCCGCCACCGGACCCGGCACCCCGCCTGCCATCTCACCGGCCGTCTCACCGGGCGGCATGCCGGCGATCACGCGTGCGTGCACCCGGTAGGCGTCGGCCCCCTTGGAGCGGCCGGCGGTGGCGAGGATCGACCGTCCCGTGCCCGGGGCCTCGGCGAAACGCACCGAGCGGGCGATCGGTGGGGTGAGCACGGCGAGGCCGTAGCGCACCCGGACGTCGGCGAGCACGGCCCGGCCGTGCGCTGTGCGCGCGTCGAACAGGGTCGGCAGCACGCCACGGACCGCCAGGCGCGGGTTCGTCAGCCGCTGCACGTCGTGCACGGTGTCCAGCAGCTGGCCGACGCCCCGGTGGGACAGCGTCTCGCACTGCAGCGGGACGATGACCTCGTCGGCGGCGGTCAGCCCGTTGATCGTGAGCACGCCGAGGGACGGCGGGCAGTCGATGAGCACGAAGTCGTAGGCGTCGACGACGTCGGCGAGAGCGAGGCGCAGTGCGTGCTCCCGGCCCGTGCGCGAGAGCAGCACCGCCTCACAGCCGGCCAGCTCGATCGTCGCGGGAAGCAGATCGGTGCCGTCGCCGGTCGTGGTGACGACGATGCCGGCGGACAGCCGGCCGAGCAGCACATCGTGGACGGAGAGTTCGAGGGCATCCGGTTCGAGTCCGAGCGAGAAGGTCAGGCATGCCTGGGGGTCGAGGTCGACCAGCAGGACGCGGCGGCCCAGCTCGGTCAGGGCGGCGCCGATGCTGGCCACCGACGTCGTCTTGGCTACGCCACCCTTCTGGTTCGCTACCGCGAGTATGTGGGCCACGCCGATCAGTGTGGATGGGTAATCGGATGGTCACAACATCTGGCGGATGGAAATCTCGGCGCGCCGTCCGGCGGCGCACCGCCCGACGTGTGTGGGCCGCGCGATCGGGTAGCGCTCGCCCATGACCCCGACCACACCCGCCGCCGGCGGCGCCGGGTGATCCAGGCACTCGGCTACCTCGCCGCCGTGCTGGCGCTGATCGCGGCCAACGCGGTGTTCGTCGCGGCGGAGTTCGCCCTGGTGGCGATCGAGCCGCATCAGGCCGAGCGGCTGGCCGTCGCGGGCGGCGACCGGCGGTCCCGGGCGGTGGTCCGGGCCGTGCACTCATTGTCGTTCCAGCTCTCCGGCGCGCAGCTGGGCATCACCGTCACCTCGCTGGCGGTCGGCTACCTGGCCGAGCCGGCGCTGGCCACCCTGCTGCGGCCGGTGGCACGGGCGGCCGGCCTGCCGCCGACGCCGGGTTCGGTGCTGGCGCTCGCCGTCGCCCTCGCCGTCGCGACGGTCAGCCAGATGGTGTTCGGCGAACTGGTGCCGAAGAACTGGGCGATCAGCGAGCCGCTGCGCGCGGGACGCGCCGTCGCCGGCTGGCAGATCTGGTTCTCGTGGCTGGCCCGGCCGCTGATCACGGTGTTGAACGCCAGCGCCGGCGCGATCCTGCGGATGCTCGGCGTCGAGCCGCAGGACGAGTTGCGTGCCGGGCGCTCCCCCGACGAGCTGGGATCGATCGTGCGGTCCTCGGCCCGCCAGGGCACCCTGCCGACCAGCACCGCGGTCCTGTTGCGCCGCTCGCTGCGCTTCGGCGACCGCGATGCCGCCGACGTGATGACCCCCCGGGTGCGCACGGTCTGGGCCGACGCCGACGCGCCCGCCGCGCAGCTGCTGCGGGTCGCGCGCGACTCCGGGCACTCCCGGTTCCCCGTCCGCACGCGGGCGCGGGGTGGGGAGATCGAGGGTGTCGACGGGGTGACCGGCGTGGTGCACGTCAAGGACGTGTTCCGGATCCCGCCGGAGCGCCGGGGGACGGTGACCGTCCGGGATCTCATGGTGGCGCCGCTGCTCGTACCCGCCTCACTGGACTGCGACACCCTGCTCGCACGGCTGCGCCGGCACGGCCTGCAGCTGGCGACGGTCATCGACGAGTACGGCGGCGTGGCCGGCATCGTCACGTTGGAGGATCTCGTCGAGGAGCTCGTCGGCGAGGTGGTGGACGAGCACGACCTGCCGTCCCCACCCGGCGTGGTGCCCGTGGGTCGGCGCGCCTGGGTGCTGTCCGGCCTGCTGCGCCCGGACGAGACCACCGAGGCCACCGGCGTGCGGCTGCCCGACGGGCCGTACGAGACGATCGCCGGCCTGGTGCTCGCCCATCTCGGCCGGCTCGCCCGGGTCGACGACGAGGTCCGGATCGGCGACGTGTCCCTGACGGTCGTCGCGCTCGACCACCATCGCATCGACCGGGTGCGGCTGCGCGTCCACGGCACGCCGACCCCACGCGCCGACGACGACGGACGGGCATGGGCATCGTGACGCTGCTCGCACTGGTCGCCGGGCTGGCCCTGATCGCCGGCAACGCGTTCTTCGTGGGCGCCGAGTTCGCCATCGTCTCCGCGCGCCGCGACCGGGTCGAACCGCTGGTGGAGGCCGGCGACCGCCGCGCCCGCTCGGTGATCGGCGCGTTGGGGCACCTCTCGACGTTGCTGGCCGCCACCCAGCTCGGCGTCACCCTGTGCTCGCTCGCGCTCGGCGCCGTGGCCGAGCCGACGGTCGCGCACCTGCTGGTCGACCTGCTGCACGCGCTCGGGGTGCCGGATGCCGCGCGGCACGTGATCGCCTTCGCGGTCGCGCTGACCATCGTCTCCGCGCTGCACATGGTGCTGGGCGAGATCGTGCCGAAGAACCTGGCGATCGCCGGGCCCGAGCGGGCGCTGCTGTGGCTCGGGCCGCCGCTGATCGCGTTCGCCCGGACCACCGGCCCGTTCGTCCAGCTGCTCAACGGGTTCGCCAACCGGGTGCTGCGGCTGGCGGGGGTGTCGCCGCGCGACGAGCTCGCCTCCGCCTACAGTCCGCGGGAGCTCGCCGCGATCATCGCCGAGTCGACCGAGGAGGGACTGCTCGAGCAGGCCGAGCACGAACGTCTCACCAGCGCTCTGGAACTGTCCGAGCACGAGGTGGGCGCGGTGATGGTTCCCCTGTCACGGGTAGAAACGGTCCCGTGGACCATCTCCGCCCGCGACCTCGAGGCCGTGGTCGCCCGAACGGGCTACTCCCGCTTCCCGGTGCTTCCCCCCGGCGACGACGCCGAGATCGCGGGCTTCCTGCACGCCAAGGACGTGCTGGGCGTCCCCGCGGACCGGCTCGACACCCCGCTGGCCCCGCTGCGTCTGCACCAGATGGTGGAGCTGGCCACGGACACCCCGCTGGACCAGGCGCTGCGGCGGATGCAGCGGGCGGGCAGCCACCTGGGCCGCGTCGCCGACAGGTCCGGCCGGACCGTCGGGGTCGTCACGATGGAGGACGTCGTCGAGCAGTTCGTCGGCGAACTGACCGACGTCGCCGGATGACGCGGCTCAGCGCGCTCCGGGCGACGACGACTGCACCACCTCGAACGACCACAGCGACGCCCCCGTCGCGGCAGGGGCACCCGCGCCACCGTGACCAGCAGGGGCACCGTGCTGGGGGGCCGCGACGCTCATGGTTCCACCGTAGTGCGCCCCTCGCCACGGCACGCGGACGGTGACCGATGGACCAGCCGTTAGAGTGCCCCGTCGTGACCGGACTTCCCAGTGTCGCCGTCCTCGGCCTCGACGCCGCCTCCGCCGCCGCGACGATCGCCCTCGTCGACGGCGGCCTCCCGGTGACCGCTGTCACCCCCGCTCCGGTGACGCCGGCCGCCCTCGCCGCCCTCGCGGCCTATGGCTGCGCCGACCGCGTCGTCGAGGTGGCCGCGGGCACGCTGCGCCTGACGAGCGCCGGCGTGACCACCACCAGCCCGGCCGCCCCGCCGTTCGAGATCCACGGCGCACCAGCCGACCCTCCCGGCGACGAGGCGTCACTCGGAACCTTCGACGCGGTCGTGCTGACGGACGGCACCCGCGCGCTGCTGCCGGACGTGGCGGACTCGCCCCGGTTCGGCGGCGTGTTCGACCTGCGCACGGCCTGGGTCTTCCACCTCAGCGACGCCCCGGACCTGGCCGGTGCGCAGGGGCGCTGGATCGGCGAGTACCTGCGCGGCCGCTATGCCCCGCCGGATCCCGTCGCGATGGGCGCCGCGTCGCCGTCGGCACGCGGCCTGCCCTGGCGGGGCGGCGCCCGCGCCGCGATCACCGAGCTGGAGCGTGAGCTGCGCGCCGGCCACGCACGCGCCGCCTCCGCTGGCTATCCCCTGCCCACCCCGCCCGTTCCCCCGGTCGGGCCGACCACGCCGAACCAGACGGACTAGGCCGGCGGTCGGCGGTCGGCGGTCGGCCCGTCCGGGTGTTCCCGCGGGAACACGGTTTCTCGCCCCTGTGGTGATCGTCGGGGCCTGGATGGCGCCGTCGCGAGGCCTACCTAGCTGGGGGCGAGGCGGGTGAGGCGGTCGGCGGCGGACCGCAGGGTGCTGAGTTTCTTCGGGAAGCCGAAGCGGATGATGTGCCGCCCGTCGGCGGGATCGGCGAAGAACGACGAGCCGGGCACGGTGGCGACGCCGATGTCCGTGACCAGGCGGCGGGCCAGCGCGACATCGTCACCGACCGGATCGACGGCGCGGGTGTCGCACATCACGTAGTAGGCGCCGTCGGGCTCGCGGAAGGTGAAGCCGGTCTCGGCGAGCGCGCCGCACAGCAGGTCTCGGCGGGCCCGGTACTCCTCGGCGAGCGCGCCGTAGTAGGCGGCCGGCAGGTTCATCGCCGCGACCCCGCCGGCCTGCAGCGGTGCCGCCGCGCCGACGGTGAGGAAGTCGTGCACCTTGCGGATCGCCGCGGTGTAGGCGGGGGGTGCGATCGTCCAGCCGACCCGCCAGCCGGTGACGGCGTACGTCTTCGACAGGGCGTTGATCGTCACGGTGCGGTCCTCGAGCCCGGGGACCGTCGCCGGCGGAATGTGGCCACCGGGGCCCAGGTAGTGGATGTGCTCGTAGATCTCGTCGGTGAACACAAGCACGTCATGGCGCTGGCAGAGCTCGGCGACGAGGTCGAGTTCGTCGCGGCGCAGCACCTTGCCGGTCGGGTTGTGCGGGGTGTTCAGGATGATCGCCCGGGTGCGGTCGCTGACCGCGGCCCGTAGTTCGTCGGGGTCGATCGACCAGTCCGGCGGGTGCAGGCGGACCAGGCGCGGGCGCGCACCGGACAGGATCGTGTCGGGCCCGTAGTTCTCGTAGAACGGCTCGAACATGACGACCTCGTCGCCGGGGTCGACCAGCGCCAGCATCGTGGCGATCATGGCCTCGGTCGAGCCGCAGGTCACGCAGATCTCGGTGTCCGGGTCGACGGACCAGCCCGGATACGTCCGGCCGACCTTCGCCGCGATGGCCACGCGGAACTCGGCCGCCCCCCAGGTGATCGCGTACTGGTTGACGTCGGCGTCGATCGCGGCCTTGGCGGCCTCCTTGAGCTCCGGCGGACAGGAGAAGTCGGGGAAGCCCTGGGCCAGGTTGACCGCGCCGTGGGCGAGCGCGAGCCGGGTCATGTCCCGGATGACGGACTCCGTGAAGGTGGTCGCCTTCGCGGAGACCCTGACCTCGCCGGAGACGTTCGCCTCGCCGGAGACGTTCGCCTCGCCGGAGACGCTGGCCGGGGTGGGAGCGGGCGCGGTGATCTGCTCGGACACGGCCCCATCCTGACACCGCGGCGTCCGTCAGTCGCCGTGCCGAGGCTCGGTCACCGGCGCCGTCTCGTCGCCGAGGGCCGCCCAGGGCTGGCGTTCGGGGCCGGCCGACTGGCCCTGCGGGCACAGCCGCCGGTAGTCGCACCACGAGCACAGCGAGCCGGGCCTGGGTGGGAAGGCGCGGTCGGGGTCACCGCCCGCGCCCAGCGCCTCCGTCGCGGCGACGGCGTCGGACGCCACCGACTCGGCGCGGCGCACATGCCGGGCGATGCTGTCGTCGGTGTGCTCCGCGACGGCGATCCGGCCGGTCGGCACGTGGTGCAGCTCGACGCGGTGGCACGGCCGGCGCAGCATCCGCCCGGCGGCGAGGGCGTAGAGGGCCAGCGCCGGGGAGCTGCGCGCGTCCTGCTCGGTGACGGGACGCCGTCCGGTCTTGTAGTCGACGACGACGAGCTCGCCGTCGCGCTCGTCGAGGCGGTCGACCCGGCCGGAGAAGGCCAGCGCGTCGGTGCGGGCGGCGACCGAGCGCTCGACGCCGCGCGGCTCGGCCGCCGGATCGAGGCCGCCCACATATCCGGCGACCATCTCGGCGGCGCGCTCCCGCCAGGCGGCCGAGTGCTCCGCGTCACGGAAGCCGTCCTCGACCCACAGCAGCCGCACCAGCTGCACGGCCCGCGCGGGCGTGCGCGCCGCGATGGGCTCCTCCCACCAGCGGCGCAGCGCGTTGTGCACGCTCACCCCGAACGAGGTGTGCGCCCAGGCCGGACCCTTCGGCGGCCGCGGCCGGTCCAGGTAGATCATCCGGTAGCGACGGGGGCAGTCCTCGAAGGCCGCCAGCCGCGACGGCGTACAGGCGAACAGCCTGCGGGGCATGCCGGCGAGCTCCATCTGTGCCATCGCCCGATCATCCCACCTGGCTGACCGCCTCCACGGCCGCCGGGCCCTCGCCCGAGGACGCAGACGACACCCGCGCGGCAGGGACCACCGCCGCGGTACGGCGCGTCGGCAGGAGCAGGCAACTCAGCGCGGCGACCGCCTCGACGATCGCGATGAACACCCAGGCCCGCTGGTAGGCGAACAGCGCATGCCCCTCGGCGCCACCCACGGACAGCGCCACCGTCGCCGCCACCCCGAGCACGGTGCCGAGCTGGCGGGACATCGCGAACACGGCGCTGCCCGTCGCGCGGCGCGCCGGCGGCAGCGTGGCGGAGATCGCGGCGGCGAGCACCGGGATGGCGAGGCCGACGCCGAAGCCGCCGATCATCAGCGCGGGCAGGAAGTCGCGGGCGTAGCCGGGGGTGACGCCGACGAGCACGCGGAAGGTCAGGTTCGAGACCGCGAGCAGCAGGCAGCCGACGGCGGCGACCGGGCGGTAGCCGAAGCGGGCGGCCAGGCGCGCGGCGGCGAACATCGACACGACGGCCGCGACCAGGCCGCCCGGCGCGAACTGCAGACCGGCCGTCAGCACGCCCTGCCGCCACAGGTCGGTCATGAGCAGCACGTTGCTGAGCAGGAACGCCCCGAATCCGGCGAAGAGCAGCAGGGTCACCCCGGACGCCGCGCTGAACGACCGCTCCCGGAACAGGTCCAGCTCGATGACGGGGGCCCGGTGTCGCGTGCACTGCCGGAGGAACAGGGCGACCGCGGCGAGGCCGCCGACCAGCGTGCCGATCGTCCCCGCCGTGGCCCAGCCCCAGGAGTCCGCCTGGACGAGGCCGAGCGTGACCAGCGAGACGCCCGCGGTGAGCAGCACGGTGCCGACGAGGTCGGGGCGCTCCACCGGGCCGTCCGCCCGCGACTCGCGCAGCACCCGCCGGGCCACCAGCAGCGTGACCACGATGATCGGCACGTTGATCAGGAAGATCCAGCGCCAGCTGACCCGGGTGAGCAGCGCGCCGACGGGAGTTCCGAAGGCGGCGGCGACCGAACCGGTGGCCGCCCACGTCGCCACCGCGCCCGCCCGCCGTGCCGGCGGGAACTCACCCAGCAGCAGGCTCAGCGACGTCGGCAGCAGCGCCGCCGCCCCCACCCCCTGCAGCCCGCGCGCCACGATGAGCCAGGTCAGCGACGGTGCGGCGGCACACAGGGCGGACGCGACGGCGAACAGGACCATGCCGGCGACGAATCCGCGCAGCCGGCCGTAGGCGTCGGCGAAGCGGCCGAACGGGATGGGCAACGCCGCCAGGGCGATCGTGTAGACGTTCAGGACCCAGGACAGCGTCGCGGCGTCCGTGTGGCCGAACGCCCGCTGCAGGTCGTTGAAGGCGACGTTGACCACGAACAGGTCGAGGCTGGCGACGAACGTCGCCGCCGACGTGACGAGCAGGACCCAGCGCAGGCGGGCATCGGCGCGCATCAGGCGACCCCATCAGGTTGGTAGCTTCACTGGACCGAGTAGGTCTAGTGAAGCTACCAACATGGGTAGCGTGACGCTACACTTGGGCGCATGCTGCGGCGCACCTACGAGCAGGAACACTGCTCGATCGCCGCGAGCCTGGAGATCCTCGGCGATCGCTGGACGTTGCTGATCCTGCGCGAGGCGTGCCGCGGGGCCACCCGCTTCGCCGACTTCCAGAGCCGCCTCGGCCTTGCCCGCACCGTGCTGAGCGAACGGCTGTCCCGCCTCACCGCGGACGGCCTGTTCGACCGTCGCCGGTACCAGGACCAGCCGGAACGCTTCGAGTACGTACTGACCCAGCAGGGCCGCGACGTGTGGCCGATCCTCAACGCCCTCATGGTCTGGGGCGACCGGCACGTGATGGCGGGCAACCCGCCTTACCTGATCCTGCATCGCGACTGCGGCGGTCACATCGACGACCGCCGCCGCTGCGAGGCCTGCGGCCGTGAGGTCGACGTCACCGACGTCCGGCGCGTTCCCGGTCCCGGTGCCCCCGTCCCGCCCGCGGCCGGTTAGCCGGGCCCGGGCGGGACGGAGGCGAGGCACACTTCCGACGGATCCGGCGCGGACCGTGTTCCTGGACGGATCCGCGCCCGGCTGGCATGCTTGCCTCATGGGGTGCGGCCGAACCACGCGTCACGGCGCGCTGCTGCCTCCGTTTTATGGGGACCGGGCCCGGTCCCCGCGATGCCGCTGACCTCACGCGGCACAAGCATCAGACCCAGGCCCGGTCCACCCGGGCACCGTTGGCCTGGGCTGAGCCGGAGCTCCGATCGAAAGGTCCCACCCGTGGAGAACCTCGTCGACCGTCCCGACACCGCGATCCCCGCGCCCACCGCGCCCGGCGGCACCCTCGCCGACGTGCCGCTCGCGGACGGCGCGCCGACGCTGAGCACGATCGCCGAGGGACGCCAGCTGATCGACGACATCGACGGCCAGCTGCGCGCGCTGCTCGCCACCCGGCGCGACCTGTCCCGCCAGATCCAGGCGCTGCGGGGGATCGAGGGCGGTCCGCGCATCGAGCACGCCCGAGAGAACGAGATCATCGCCGCGTGGGCCGAGGAGCTGGGGCCGCGCGGCGTCGAGATCGCGATGGCCGTGCTGACCATGTGCCGGGGAGCGGCCAGCCAGCCCTGAGCCGCTCGTCGATGGTCTCCTCAGCGGTCCCCGGGCGTCCGCAGGGGTCGGCTGGCCGAGTCGGCGGCGTCGTGGCCGTTCTCGCGCTTCTTGTCGCTGCCGCGCTCGTCGTCCCGGCGCCGTCGCCGGTCCCGCCGCTCGCGGTCGGTCGTGCGGCGCGGCGGGTCCAGCTCGGCGAGTAGCCCACGTAGTTCGGCCCGCAGGTAGTCCCGGGTCGCCAGTTCGCCGATTGTGATGCGCATGGCGGCGAGCTCGCGGGCGATGTACTCGGTGTCCTCACGGGTGCGCACGGTCTGCTCGCGGTCCTGGGCGAGGTTCGCCCGGTCCCGGTCGTCCTGGCGGTTCTGCGCGAGCAGGATCAGCGGCGCCGCGTACGCGGCCTGCAACGACAGCACAAGGGTCAGGAAGATGAACGGGAACGAGTCGAACCGCGCCGCCTTCGGCGCGACGACGTTATAGGTGATCCACAGCACGATGACGACGCTCTGCGCGACGAGGAACCGGGCCGTTCCGATGAAGCGGGCCACCCGCTCGGCGAGCCGGCCGAAGGCGTCCGCCTCATAGCCCGGCCGGACCCGGACGCGCCGGGACAGGCGCGGCTGGTCCAGCCGCGCGCCGCGCCGACGCGCCCTCATGACGTCTCCGCCGGGCCAGGGCCGATCTCGCCGCGGGCGGGATCGACGTCACCCGCCGGGGGCGGGGTCAGGGCGCCGGGCGTGGTGCGGGCGTCCACGTCGGCGTCCAGCTGGTGTTCCCGCCAGTCGGCGGGCAGCAGATGGTCGAGCACGTCGTCGACGGTGACCACACCGACAAGCCGTCCGGCCTGGTCGAGCACCGGCGCCGCCACCAGGTTGTAGGACGCCAGGTGCCGGGTGACCTCGGCGAGCGGCGTCTCCGGGCGCAGCGACGCGATGTCCACGTCGATCACCCCGCCGACCAGTGTCGACGGCGGCTCGCGCAGCAGCCGCTGGAAGTGCGCGAGGCCCAGGTAGCGACCCGTCGGCGTCTCGTACGGCGGGCGCACCACGTACACCTGCGCCGCCAGCGCCGGGGACAGCTCCGGCTCGCGGATGCGCGCCAGCGCCTCGGCGACCGTCGCGTTCGGGGCGAGCACCACCGGCTCGCTCGTCATGATCCCCCCGGCGGTGTCGTCGGCGTAGCGCAGCAGGCGGCGCACGCCGGCGGCCTCGTCCGGCTCCATCAGGCGCAGCAGCCGCTCCGCGTCCTCGGCGGGCAGCTCGCCGAGCAGGTCCGCCGCGTCGTCGGGGCCCATCGCCTCCAGGACGTCGGCGGCGCGTTCCTCGGCCAGGCCGCCGAGCAGTTCCACCTGCTCGTCCTCGGGCAGTTCCTCGAGGACGTCGGCGAGCCGTTCGTCGTCGAGGGCGGCGGCGACCTCGGCGCGGCGCTTGTCCGACAGGTCATGCAGCAGCGTGGCGAGATCGGCCGGGCGGAGCTTCTCGAACGCGGCCAGCAGGTTCGCCGCGCCCTGTCCCTCCTCGGGCAACGAGAAACCGGTGACCTCGTCCCAGGAGACCGTGCGGACCTCCCCGCGCCGGCCCCGGCCCCGGCGCACCGCCACCTGGTCGAGCACCCAGTCGCCGCCGCGGACGGGCTCGATCGCCGCGTCGACGACGGTGACCTCGGTGCTGTCGGCGAGCAGGGTGACCCGGCGGTCGAGCAGCTCACCGAGCACCCGGATCTCGTTCGGGCGCTGCTGGAAGCGCCGCCAGCTCAACCGGGCGGACGACAGCACGACCGCGCCCGACTCCACACCGGTGACCCGCCCGATCGGCACGAAGATCGGCCGCCGCTGCACCTCGACCGCGAGCCCCAGCACCCGCGGCGGCTCGTGCCCCAGACGCAGCGTGACGATCACGTCATGGACCCGCCCGACCTGGTCACCGTTGGGGTCGAGCACCAGCAGGCCGGCCAGGCGCCGGCAGAACACCCTGGACTGGGCCGGACGGGACGTCATCACGGCGGGAGGCTACCCGCCCACGTCCCCACCGCAACTCCGCGGTCCGTCACATCCCGTTCAGACCGCGACCTCCGTGAGGATGTCGACCGGGGTGCCGGGCGGCACCTCCCGCAGGCGGTCGAGGTCCGCCAGGTGCAGACGGACGCAACCACGGGCGATGTGGGCCCCGCGCGTGCCGATCGCGACGTCGGCGGTGGTGTCGAGCGGGCCGTGGATCGCCACGCTCGCGTCGAGGGAGTCGTCGTAGTCCGTCGCCGTCGGTGAGTGCGCGGAGGTGACCAGAACCAGGTCGCCGAAGCCGGCGCGCGCAGGCGGCACGACGCGGGTGATGTAGAAGCTCCCGGTGGGGGTGGGATGCTCGCGGGTGCCGACGCCCGCCGGCACGTCCAGGACCGGGGCGTTGGCGTAGTACAGGCGCAGACGTGCGGCCAGCGCGTCGACCTCGATCCGATACGGGGTGCTGGTCAGGCCGACGCCCGCGCGGCGCAGCCATCCTGTCGACCCGTTCGGCCGCTGCGGCAGGCGGACCCGCAGCCAGCCAGGCCGCTGGTCGATGACGGGCAGCGACGCGGGCATCCCGACCGAGGCGATGACCAGACCGGCCGCGGACCCGCCGGTTCCGGCGAACCAGCTCACATCCTGGGTGGCGACGGCGACCAGCGTCCGGCCCGCCGGCGCCCCTGCCACACCCGACGTACCTGCCACACCCGACGTACCTGCCAGGCCCGGCATCTCCGGCGGTCCGCCGGCCGCGACGCCGGGTGCCGCGGCCGTGGGGGTGCCGGGGCCGGTGGTCAGACCGCGCGTGGGCCGGGTGAAGGCGGCGGGGTCCGGCGGGGACGGAACGGTCCTGGGGACCGGGATCCCGGTGGCTGCGGGCTGGCTCACGGCTGTCCGTTCCAGGTCCGCCCCTGGCCGGACGACGGCCGCGATCAGACCCGCGACCAGGGCCACCAGCACACCGGCGACCGCGACGGCCGCGACGCGGCACGGCGGACCAGACCGTGGATCATCCGCCTCTGCCCGTGGACGCGGACCCAGATCCCCCATGCCGCGCGCACTCCCTCCCGACCGTGACTACGGAGTGTGTACAGTGCGCACGCTCCGTAGTCACGCACCGGCGCTGCCGGCGGGTCAGGCGGTATCAGAGGTACTGGCGGGAGGGGCTGACCATGGCCCGGACGGTCTTGCCGTCATGGAACTCACCGATCGCGGTCATCGACCAGGTGGGCGTGCCTCGTTCCCGCTGGACCCGGCACATCACCAGGCCGGTCGACGGCTTGGACTCGGACAGGTCGAAGCGGACGAGCTCCTGCCCGGTGACATCGTCGTAGAGCCGGCAGTAGGCGTTGCGGACCTCGGTGAACGCCTGCCCCTGGAAGCTGTTCACGGTGAAGATCAGGGTGACGACGTTCGGCGGCAGCGCGGCGAGGTCGACCGCGATCGTCTCGTCGTCGCCATCGCCCTGACCGGTCAGGTTGTCGCCGGAGTGGCGCACCGCGCCGCGGGCGCCCTTCTTGGACATGAACCAGACCTTGTCGACGTCCTTGCCGCGATCGTCGAACAGGATGCAGGAGGCGTCCAGGTCGATCGAGCGGCCGCGCTGCGCCGGATCCCAGCCGAGCCCCATCCGCACCCGGGTCAGCGCGGGCGCGCCGGTCTTCACCAGCGAGACGCTCTGGCCCTTGGCGAGCGAGACCCGCCCCTTGTCCAGGTTCACCCGACCGGCGGGCGGCGGCCCGGGCACGGGCGGCGGGGGCGGCGGACCCCACTGCTGGCCAGGCGGGGGCTGCGGCGGGCCCCACTGCCCTGGCTGCTGCCCGGGCGGCGGGCCGCCCCACTGCTGGCCAGGCGGGGGCTGCGGCGGGCCCCCCCCCCCGGCCCGGGCCGCCGCCCCCCGGTCGGGGGAACCGGGGCCAGGGGCGGGGCGCGCTCGCCACGGGCCCGAGCGGCTCGCGGGTGTAGACCGGCGCGCCCGCGCGGACCCGGGGGCGGAGGGGGCGCGGCCGATCGGACCTG
>NZ_JCBATA010000025.1:0-95545 GCF_059816245.1 Frankia sp. RB5 | reverse complement strand
CCGCCCGCCCGGCCGGCGGGCGCCGCGGCGCAGCGTGTGCCCGGCGCCGCGGCGCACGGCGAGCGTCGCGGTGCGGGTGCGTTCCGGCGGTGCCTGCGCGGACACCATCCGGTGCAGGTCGGTGCCGGGGGGCACCCGCACGGCGCCGGCGGGGCCGACCAGGCGCACGGTGCCGGCGACCCGCGACAGGCGGAACACCCGCGGCGCGGCGCGGACGAGGTCGTGACCCACCAGGTACCAGCGGCCCCGCCAGGACAGCACGCCCCACGGCTCCACCTGCCGCTCGGCGACCGCCGCCTCGCCGACCTTGCGGTAGGGGAAACGGATCGCCCGGCCGGACTGGACGGCGGCGAGGCACGGTTCGAAGGCGGGCTCGGCGGCGTCGACCCGTGGCTCGAACCCGTCGAGGGCGGCGAGGCCCCCGCCCTCGTCGACCGCCGCACCGCCGGCCGCGAGCTTGCGCAGGGCGCTGGCAGCCGGGCCGGCCAGCGCCGTCGACGACCACAGCGAGCCGGCGAGGGCGAGCGCCGCCGCCTCGTCGGGGGCCAGCGCGATGTCGGGCAGCGCGTAGTCACCGCGGCGGATGCGGTAGCCGACCTCGTCACTGAGCGCCGAGTCGGTGCCGGTCTCCAGCGGAATGCCGATCTCGCGCAGGTAGGCCTTGTCCCGTTCGAACATCCGCCGGAAGGCGTCCTGCTCCTCCGCGCCGACGCCCGGCTCGTATCCCTCGACCAGTTCCCCAAGCTGGGACACGGTGAGAAAACGCGATGTCGCCATCAGGCACATCGTCAGGTTGAGCAGGCGTTCCACCCGGCGCCGGGACACACTCACACAGGCTAGCCGCACCCCGCCCGGGCCCCGACACGACCCTCGAGGTGAGATGCCTCGGCGGTCGTGTCGGGGGGCGCGCCACCGGGGCGCGCACGGTGCCGTCAGGGCTGGGCACCCTCGGCGCCGCCCGCGCCGGAGCCGGCGGAGGCGGGCGCGACGGCGAGCAGGTCCACGACGAACACCAGGGTGTCGTCGGCGAGGATCGTCGGCGGCTGGCCGCCCATCGGCCCGTAGCCGAGCGCCGGCGGGATGGCGATCTCGCGGCGGCCGCCAACGCGCATGCCGTCGATGCCCCGGCCGAACCCGGGGATGGTGCCCGACAGCGGGAAGGTGACGGCCTGCCCGCCGTTGCCGGCCCAGGTGGAGTCGAACTCGTCGCCGTTGCGCCACAGCACGCCGGAGTACTGGATGCGCACGGTGCTCGTGGCCGTGGCCCGCGTGCCGGTGCCGGTCACCAGGTCGCGGGTGACCAGCCCCGTCGGCGCGGCGCCGGAGCCCGCGGCGGCGCGGGGGGCGAGGCTCAGGTCGGTGGCGTTGCGCACCGCGGGCAGCGCGGGGCCGGCGGGCCGCGTGGCGCGCACCGGGGCGGCGCTGGTGCCGTCGGGACCGGTCGACGAGGAGCAGCCGGTGAGCGCGAGACCGGCCAGCGTCGCCGGCAGCAGCAGGGCGGCGGCGAGCGCGCGGGCACGGTGACGGGCGCGGGCGGCGGGCAGGACGGCACGGACGGGCCGCGGGAGGGACGTCACGGACGGGGGGTTCCTCACATGCTGGCGATGAGCTTGTCGACGCGGTCGTCGACGGAGCGGAAGGGATCCTTGCACAGCACCGTACGCTGGGCCTGGTCGTTGAGCTTGAGATGGACCCAGTCGACGGTGAAGTCGCGGCGCTTCTCCTGGGCCCGCTTGATGAACTCGCCGCGCAGCCGGGCGCGGGTGGTCTGCGGCGGGCGGGACTTCGCCTCGAACACGTCGAGGTCGCGGGTGACCCGCTCGACGAGGCCGGCGCGTTCCATCCGGTAGTACAGGCCGCGGTCGCGGTGGATGTCGTGGTACTTCAGGTCGAGCTCGGCGACGCGCGGGGAGGCCAGCGACAGGCCGTGGCGGTGCCGGAACCGCTCGATGAGCACGTACTTCGTCACCCAGTCGATCTCGCGGGCGACGAGCTCGAGGTCGTCGGTCTCGATCGCGAGCAGCGTGCGTCCCCACAGGTCCAGCACCCGCTTGGCGACGGCGTCACCGCCGCGGCGCTCGACGAACTCGACGGCCTTGGCGTGGTACTCGCGCTGGATGTCCAGGGCGCTGACCTCGCGGCCGTTCGCCAGCTTGATCTTACGCTGGCAGGTCATGTCGTGGCTGACCTCGCGGATCGCCCGGATCGGGTTCTCCAGCGTCATGTCGCGCAGCATCACCCCGGCCTCGATCATCCGCAGCACGAGGTCCGTCGAGCCGAGCTTGAGCAGCATCGTCGTCTCGCTCATGTTCGAGTCGCCGACGATGACGTGCAGGCGGCGGAAGCGCTCGGCGTCCGCGTGCGGCTCGTCGCGGGTGTTGATGATCGGGCGCGAGCGGGTCGTCGCCGAGGACACCGACTCCCAGATGTGCTCGGCGCGCTGGGAGATGCAGTAGACCGCCCCGCGCGGGGTCTGCAGCACCTTGCCCGCGCCGCACAGGATCTGCCGGCTGACCAGGAACGGGACGAGCACGTCGGCGAGCTTGGAAAACTCGCCGTGCCGGCCGACGAGGTAGTTCTCGTGGCAGCCGTAGCTGTTGCCGGCCGAGTCGGTGTTGTTCTTGAACAGGTGGATGTCGCCAGCGATGCCCTCCTCCCGCAGCCGCCGTTCCGCCTCCACGAGCAGACCCTCGAGGATGCGTTCGCCGGCCTTGTCGTGGGTGACGAGGTCCGGCACGGAGTCGCACTCCGGGGTGGCGTACTCCGGATGGCTCCCGACGTCGAGGTACAGGCGGGCCCCGTTCTTGAGGAACACGTTGGAGCTGCGTCCCCACGACACGACACGACGGAACAGGTACCGCGCCACCTCGTCCGGGGACAGCCGTCGCTGCCCCCGGAACACACAGGTGACGCCGTACTCGTTCTCCAGTCCGAAGATGCGGCGATCCACGTCTGTGACCCTATGCTCGGATGCCGCCCCGGCGGGGCCAGACGCTCGGGACCACGCTCACCGGGGTGCCGGGCCTCCCGGCCCGCCGCCCGCCGCCGGGTCCGCCGCGCCGTCCGCGCGGGCGTCGACGGTCGGCCCGGCGCAGGCGTCCGCGGGGCGGCTCGGCGGCACCAGCCGGACGCTGCCGGCGGACCCGGGCGCGTCCATCGGCACGGTGCGCTCCAGCGGCGCCGCCGGCTGCGTCGGCTCCGACTCCGCCAACGACGGCCCGGCCAGTGCGGGCCCGGCCAGTGCGGACTGTGTCGCCGGGGACCGGGCCAGACCCGCCTGGGCCGGCGTGGGCTGGGACAGGGTGGGCTGGGACAGGCCGGCCGGGCGCGGCGCGGTGGGAGGCGGCGCCGGGGCGGCGGGCCGCAGCCGGTCGCCGGGCGTGCCGCTCGGCGCCGACGCGCCGCCCTCGCCCACGAACGCCAGCCACAGCCCGACCAGCAGCCACCCGGCCAGCACGGCCACCGGCCGGCCGCCGCCGGCGCCGGCGAAGTAGGACGTCGAGCGCAGCAGCGTCGAACCCGCGCCGGGCGGCGCGAACTGACCGATGCCCCCCCAGGGCCGCGGCAGCATCTCCGGCGCGCTCGCCGCGGCCGACAGCGCCGCACCGACGACGACGACGAGCACGACGCCGACCAGGCCCGCCGTCCCGGCGACCGCCCCGGCGCCGACGACGGGGGCGGCCACCGCGAGGGTCAGCAGCGTCACCACCGCCATCGTCGTCAGGAACGACCCCGGCAGGACGTGCAGCGCGCCGCGCAGCGCCACGGCGCCCGCGAACCCGCACAGCACCGACAGCGCGGCGATGCCGGCCAGGCGCACCGCCCGCGAGCGCACCAGCCGGGTCAGCAGCACCGCGGCGGCGACGATGACGAGCACCAGCGGCAGGTAGCCGGCGGCGAGCCCGCCACCACCCTGGTCGCGGGGCGCGTTCGGGACGACGTCGACGACCGGGATCTCCAGGCCGGGCATGAACACCCGGATGCCCCGGGTGATCGCCTCGGTGACCGCGGGGCTCGCCGCCGACGCGACGCGCAGGGTCAGCCCGTCGTCGCCGATGACGATCGCCGCGTAGGCGTCGCGGTCGCGCAGCGCCCGGTCGGCGGCGGCGACGTCCGGCACGGTGCGCACGGACAGGGCGCCGGGCTCGACCCGGCTGATCTGGTCGGCCAGCGCCGTCGCCGCGGGTTCCGTGCCCACGGTGAGGATCGGCAGGTTCCGGGGCCGCAGGCTGGTCACCGACGTGCCGTACAGCCAGACCAGCAGTCCCATCAGCAGGGCCATGCCGACGGTGATGACGGCGGCGCGCCGCACCCCTCGCAGGCCGAGGACGTCGCCGACCGAGGGCGTGCCGGCCCCGTCGCGGCGGGCCGCGGGAACCGCGACGGCGCCGCTCGCCGCCACCTCGGCCGCCTCGCCGGCCCGGCCCGCCTCCCGCGCCGATCCGCCGTCGGCCACGGGCTCCGCGCCGGTGGCCGATCCCGCGGCGGGCGGCTCGGCGGGCACCACCGCGCCGGTGATGTCGTGGCGGTGGCCGTAGGCGGCGCGGTGCTGCGCCGTCGCGGGCAGTCCCGGCCCGTGATCGTGCACCGGGTAACCCGGATGCGCGTGCGGACGGCCGGGGGCGGCCAGCGGGTCGGGGGCGGCCAGCGGGTCGGGGCCGGTGGCCGCGGCCGCGCCGGAGACCCGGTCGTCGGGGGCGGCCTCGGCCCGCCCGATCCCCGCGGCCGGGTGGCCATCACCCGCCGGAGGCGGGTCGGGCCGCGGGTGGTCCCGCAGGCGCTGGTCGGGAAGAGGATCGTGCTCGCCTGGACGGTCCCGCCCGCCGGTCACCACGGCAGCGCTCCCCCGGACTCGCCGGCCCCGCCGTTCGGGCCCGCCGCCGCGCGCGCATCCGCCGTCCTGTTCGGCCGCGCTCTGCTCACCGCATCCTCCCCTCCGTCCGGCGGAGCCGCCGGGACACCTACGGGAAGTAGCCTGGCGCCTTCGATGGGTCACGTCCTGTCCGACGCTCCCTCGGACGGCGTGTCGCCGCCGGGCGTGTCCCGGCCGATCCGGCCCGACCGGACCGATCCGGGCACGGTCGCGGCGCCGGGTCGGGCCCGGCTCGGCCCCGGCACCGGCACCCACCGGGGCGGTCACGGCGGCGAGAACAGGGAAGGATGGCCGGCATGACAAGCGGAACGAACGACGCGACAGCCCGGGCGGCGCGGCGTGCCGGCGCCCTGAAGAGCAATCTGCGGGTGGAGGTCGACCGGCGGGGCTCGGTACCTCTGACGATCGTCGCCCCCGCCGCGGACGACCCGCCGCGCGGCGGAGTCGTCGTCGTGCAGGACGCGCGGGGCATCACGCCGTACCTGGTGTCCGTGTGCGACCGGCTGGCCGACGCCGGCTGGCTGGCCGTCACGCCGCACCTCTACCACCGCGACGGCTTCGACGAGGTGGACCCGGAGGGCAGCTGGCCGTCAGCCTCGACGACCATGCTCACCCTCACCGGCACGGGCATCGACGCGGACGTGGACGGGGCGCTGGGCCATCTGGCCGACGCCGGGTTCGGGCCGGCGCAGCAGGCGATCGTCGGCTTCTGCATGGGCGGCACGGTGGCCCTGCACACCGCCACCCGCCATCCGCTGGCCGCGGCGGTGTCGTTCTACGGCGGCGGGGTGAGCGAGCCGTACTGGTCGGGGGTGCCGCCGCTGGTGGAGGCGGCACCGGGGCTGCTCGGGCCGTGGCTCGGTCTGTACGGCGAGCAGGACGCGCTCATCACGACCGAGGAGATCGCGGCGCTACGGGCCGCGGTCGCCCGCAGCGGCCGGCGCGCCGAGTTGGTCAGCTACCCGGACGCGGGCCACGCCTTCCACAGTGAGGACCGCGCGGCGACCTACCGGCCGGTCGCCGCGGCCGACGCGTGGACCCGGGCGCTCGCGTTCCTCGACGAGCACGTCCGCCCGCGCTGACCCACGGCGCCGGCGGGTCACGCACCCGCGACCCGCGCGCACGCCACGCCCGCCGCCGGACCTCGCGCGTAGGCGAGGGCGCCCGGCGGCGGGCCCCGGTCAGGAGCTGGCGGTCTGGGCCAGCAGGTCGGACAGGGTGCTGTCGGCGATGCGCTTGAACTGCCGCCGCGCCCGGGTGCGGTCGAGCATGCCGACCTCCAGGTTCGCCGCGGTGAGCACCCGCTCGCCGTTCTGCGGGAGGCCCGGCGGGACGCTGACGGTCAGCGCCCGCACGGCGATGCGCAGGGCGTCGGCGAGGGACTGGCCGTCGCGGTGGTGCTCCTTGAGCGAGGTGGTGACCTGGTCGGAGGCGCCGCCGATGGCGACGAAGCCGCGCTCGTCGGCGATCGACCCGTCGAAGGTCAGCTTGTAGATCTGGTCGTCGTCGCTGCTGCGGCCGACCTCGGCGACGACGATCTCGACCTCGTAGGGCTTGACGCTCTCGGTGAAGATCGCGCCGAGGGTCTGCGCGTAGGCGTTGGCGAGCGCCCGGCTGGTGACGTCGCGACGGTCGTACATGTAGCCGCGGGAGTCCATCAGCCGGATGCCGGCGGTGCGCAGGTTCTCGAACTCGTTGTACTTCCCGACGGCGGCGAACGCGATCCGGTCGTAGATCTCGCTGATCTTGTGCAGGGTCGCCGACGGGTTCTCGGCGACGAACAGGATCCCGTCCGCGTAGGTGATGACGACGACGCTGCGCCCGCGTGCGATGCCCTTGCGCGCGTACTCGCTCTTGTCGCGGACCTGCTGTTCGGGGCTCGCGTAGCCGAACGGCATGGTCACGTCAGCCTCCTGTGCTTGTCGTGCGATCCGCGATGATGGCGCTCACCACGGGTTCCACCTCATCGTCCGCGTAGCGGTGGTACCCGTCGGCGGTGACCGCGGCGACGATCGGGTACAGCCGGCGGATCGGGTCCGGGCCGCCGGTGGCGGTGTCGTCGTCGGCGGCATCGTAGAGCGCCTCGACGGCGATGCGCACCGCGTCGTCCTGGCTGTGGTCGGCGCGGAAGCGCTTCTTCAGCGAGCCCTTCGCGAACACCGAGCCGGACCCGATCGACTCGTAGGCGCGCTCCTCCGACTTCGCGGCCGCGATGTCGTAGGAGAAGATCCGCCCGGCGTCGGTGTCCGGGTCGTAACCGGCGAACAGCGGGACCACCGCGAGGCCCTGCAGCGCCATCGGCAGGTTGCCCTTGACCATGGCGGCGAGGCGGTTGGCCTTGGCGTCGAGGCTGAGCGTCGCGCCCTCGATCTTCTCGTAGTGCTCGAGCTCCACCTGGAACAGCCGGATCAGCTCGGCGCCGACCCCGGCCGTGCCGGCGTAGCCGACGCAGGAGTAGTCGTCGGCGTGGTGCACCTTCTCGACGTCCCGCTGGGCGATCATGTGTCCCTGCGTCGCGCGCCGGTCACCGGCCATGATCACACCACCGGGGAAGGTCACCGCGACGATCGTCGTGCCGTGCGCCACCTCGGTCACCGGCGCCGGCAGGCCCGCGGCGGAACCCGGCAGCAGGTGCGGCGCCGACTGCGACAGGAAGTCGGTGAACGACGACGTCCCCGGCGTCATGAACACAGCCGGTAGACGCCCGGCGCTACCCAATGGATCAGCCACGCATCCCCCTTTCGATAGACGTCCCACACGGGCGGCGGCGTCCCGGCGGCTCCGGGCACCGCGCTGGCGTGCGCATGTGCACAACATAGGGCCATCGGCCGTGGATGCGGGCGGGGAGCCCCGCCGGTCGGATCACGCCGGCGGACACGCACCGGACATCGGCCGCCGCGGCGTACCCGCCGCCCGCTCGACCACCCCCGACGGGCCTCACCGGGAGCACTCCTGGACGGCACCTGCGGGCGAGCCCGCGCCCGCCGGGAGCCGCTTCGCCACGGCCGCGGCACCGCGCCGCACCGACCGCGCAACCCCACAGCCGCGGCGCGACCGCGCGCTCCCGCCGAACGGGCACGCGCCGCAAAGGCAGGGAACCCGGCGGGCACGGGCGAGCGATGCCACAACCCCGGTTCCGGCCGCGCCGTCCGCAGTCCGTTCGGCGGCCCGCGGCGCACCCGCCAGGGCGCGCGGCCGCGACGCCGCCTCGGCGCCTCAGAGCACCCGCGCCGACGAACGGCTCAGAGCACCCGCGCCGAATGGCGGGGCCCGCGCGGGGCCGGCGCGGCCGTCACTCGCCGCCCTTCTGGACGTAGCCCTTCACGAACTCCTCGGCGTTCTCCTCGAGGACGTCGTCGATCTCGTCGAGCAGCGAGTCGACGTCCTCGGAGAGCTTCTCGTGCCGCTCCTTGAGATCGGAGGCGTCCGTCGACTCGGTCTGGACCTCGTCGGCCTCGTCCTCGCGCCGGTTCGTGTGCTGCTGCCCGCCGCCGCTGTCCCTGGTGGCCATGAAGCCCTCCTTCGATCGCCTGGCGCGACACTATCCCGCCCCACCGACACCATCCGCCGGATCGGTGAGAGGTCCACTCCATCACGAACTGGCCGTCTCGTGGCCGCGTCCGCCCAGGGCGCAACCCGTCCGCGCCGGCGCCGTCGCCGCGGCCCACCGACACGGCCCGCGATGGCACCTTCGTGCCCCCGCCGGCCGGCGTCATGCCGCCGGCGGGGCTCAGGTCAGCGCCCGGCGAGCGCGTCGACCAGGTCGGCGGCGGTGGCGCAGCGCTCCAGCAGCTCCCCCACATGGGCCTTGGTCCCGCGCAGCGGCTCGAGGGTCGGCACCCGCTGCAGCGAGTCCCGGCCGATGTCGAAGATGACCGAGTCCCACGAGGCGGCGGCGACCTGCTGCGGGTAGAGCGCCAGGCAGCGGCCACGGAAGAAGGCCCGGGTGTCCTCGGGCGGTTCGGTGATCGCCCGGGTCACCTCGTCCTCGCCGAGGATCCGCTCGAAGCGGCCGCGCTCGACCAGCCGGTTGTACAGGCCCTTCTCCGGGCGCACGTCGTGGTACTGCAGGTCGACGAGCTCCAGGCGGGGCGAGTCCCAGGCGAGGCCGTCACGGCCGCGGTAGCCCTCGAGGATCGACAGCTTCGCGACCCAGTCGAGCTCGCGGGCGCAGCTCATCGGGTCGACCTCGAGGCGGCCCAGCACCGACTCCCAGCGGGCCAGCACGTCGGCGGTCTGCGGGTCGACATCGGCGCCGAAGCGGTTCTCGACGTACTTGCGGGCCTGCTCGTAGTACTCCATCTGCAGCTGGACGGCGGTCATCCGCCGGCCGTCGCGCAGGCTGACGAGGTGCTTGAGCGACGGGTCGTGGGAGACCGCCCGCAGCGCCGCGACCGGCCCGTCCACCGACAGGTCGACGCTGAACCAGCCGTCCTCGATCATCGCCAGGACCAGCGAGGTGGTGCCGGCCTTGAGGTAGGTGGCGACCTCGCTCATGTTCGCGTCGCCGATGATGACGTGCAGCCGGCGGTACTTCTCCGGGTCGGCGTGCGGCTCGTCGCGGGTGTTGATGATGGGCCGCTTCAGCGTCGTCTCCAGGCCGACCTCGACCTCGAAGAAGTCGGCCCGCTGGCTGATCTGGAAGCCGGCCTCGCGGCTGTCCACACCGAGGCCGACCCGGCCCGCGCCGCACATGACCTGGCGGGAGACGAAGAACGGGGTCAGATGGCGCACGATCTCCCCGAAGGGGGTGGACCTGGCCATCAGGTAGTTCTCGTGGCAGCCGTACGAGACGCCCTTGTTGTCGGTGTTGTTCTTGTACAGGTGCACCGGCCTGGTGCCGGGCACGGTCAGAGCGCGCCGGGCGGCCTCGGCCATCACCCGCTCGCCGGCCTTGTCCCACAGCACCGCGTCACGCGGGTTGGTGACCTCCGGCGCGGAGAACTCGGGGTGGGCGTGGTCGACGTACAACCGGGCCCCGTTGGTCAGGATGACGTTGGCCAGGCCCAGGTCGTCCTCGTTCGCCGGGGCGCTCGGGTCGACCGCCGGTTCTCGTGGCAGCTCGAAACCCCGGGCGTCGCGCAGTGGTGACTCCTCCTCGAAGTCCCACCGGGCGCGACTGCCCGGGGCCGACGTCCGGTTGGCGTAGGAGTTCACCACCAAGGACGAGGCCAGCATCTGGTTCGTGTTGGGCTGACCGGGCACCGACACCCCGTACTCGGTCTCGATCCCCATGATCCGGCGCGCGCTCACTCTGCAAGCGTAGGTGCTGCGCGGGCCGTCGGTTGGCCGGACGCCTGCCTTGTTTGCTCTGGGCGATGCGCGCGGAGCTCTCCCACCCCGCACCGATCCGTCCCGGCCGGGGGTGGTTCGGCCCGCCCGGCGCCTGTTTCGCGCCGGGCACGCGGCGGCGCCCGGGACCGAACTCGGTCCCGGGCGCCGTCGTCACGCGCGGTGGGAAGTGCTCCCGCCCGCCCTGCTACAGGTACTGGCCGGTGTTGGCGATGGTGTCGATGGAGCGGCCGGCCTCGGTGCCCTTGGTGCCGGTGACGAGCGTGCGGATGTACACGATCCGCTCGCCCTTCTTGCCGGAGATCCGGGCCCAGTCGTCCGGGTTGGTCGTGTTCGGGAGGTCCTCGTTCTCCTTGAACTCGTCCATGCAGGCGGCGAGCAGGTACTGCATGCGCAGCCCCTTCTTGCCGCCCTCGATGTGCTCCTTGACCGCCATCTTCTTGGCGCGGGCGACGATGTTCTCGATCATCGCGCCCGAGTTGAAGTCCTTGAAGTACAGGACCTCCTTGTCACCGTTGGCGTAGGTCACCTCGAGGAAGCGGTTCTCCTCGCTCTCCGCGTACATCCGCTCGACGACCCGCTGGATCATCGCGGCGACCGTCGCCTCCCGGTTGCCCTCGAACTCGGCGAGGTCGTCCGGGTAGAGCGGCAGGCTGGGCACGACGTACTTGGCGAAGATGTCGCGGGCCGCCTCGGCGTCGGGGCGCTCCACCTTGATCTTCACGTCGAGCCGGCCCGGCCGCAGGATCGCCGGGTCGATCATGTCCTCGCGGTTCGACGCGCCGATCACGATGACGTTCTCGAGCTGCTCGACGCCGTCGATCTCGCTGAGCAGCTGCGGAACGATCGTGTTCTCCACGTCGGAGGACACGCCCGAGCCACGGGTCCGGAAGATCGAGTCCATCTCGTCGAAGAACACGATCACCGGCATGCCCTCGGACGCCTTCTCGCGCGCCCGCTGGAACACCAGCCGGATCTGCCGCTCGGTCTCGCCGACGAACTTGTTGAGCAGCTCCGGACCCTTGATGTTGAGGAAGAACGCCCGGCCGTTACCCTCACCGGTCTTGGCCTCGACCTTCTTGGCCAGCGAGTTCGCGACCGCCTTCGCGATCAGCGTCTTGCCGCAGCCGGGCGGGCCGTAGAGCAGCACGCCCTTCGGCGGCTTGAGCTGGTGCTCCCGGTACAGCTCCTTGTACAGGAACGGGAGCTCCACCGAGTCGCGGATCGACTCGATCTGGCTCTTGAGGCCGCCGATCTGCTCGTAGCCGATGTCCGGGACCTCTTCGAGGACGAGCTCCTCGACCTCGGACTTCGGCACCCGCTCGAAGGCGTAGCCCGAGCGGGGCTCGATGAGCAGCGAGTCACCGACGCGGATCGGCCCGTCGAGCAGCGGCTGGGCGAGCATGACCACCCGCTCCTCGTCGGTGTGGCCGAGCACCAGTGCCCGGTCGCCGCCCTCGAGGACCTCCTTGAGCAGGACGATCTCGCCCTGCCGTTCGAAGGCCCGCACCTCGACCACGTTGAGTGCCTCGTTGAGCATGACCTCCTGACCGGGGGCCAGCCCACTGACGTCGACGCTCGGCGACACGGTCACCCGGAGCTTTCTGCCCTGGGTGAACACGTCGACGGTGCCGTCGTCGTACCGAGAGACGAAGATCCCGTAGCCGCTGGGCGGCTGCGCGAGTCTGTCGACCTCCTCCTTCAGGGTGACGATCTGGTCGCGCGCCTCGCGCAGGGTCGAGACGAGCCTGTCGTTCTGGCCTGCGACCGACGACAGCTCCGCCTGTACCTCCGCGAGCCGTTCCTCCAGCACCCTGACCTGCCTGGGCGATTCGGACAACCTACGCCGCAGCATGGCCACTTCCTCTTCCAGGAAGGCGACCTGCGTCGTGAGCTCGTGTGATTCCTTCTCGTACGCCGACCGCCGTGATTCGGCATCACCTGGACGACCCGTGCTCCCATCGGAGCCAGAGCCCGAACGGGGACCGGACACTGCGCCTCCACCTCCCCCGTGCTGACCGGGACGCACCCACACTACCGTTGTGACCGCCGCTGGCAGGCCGGTCACGCAAGGACGACCGAGCTTTGCCGTAAACAGCGGGTTACGGTGCCATGGTGACAGAAGATCGGAGCCCTGTGGCAACTCCAGCGAAGCCGGGCGTTTCGGCCGACCTGCGCGTGCGGGTCGACCAGGGCGCCTGCACCGGTGACGGCCTGTGCGTCCAGCTCGCTCCGAGCGTCTTCGAGTTCGACGTCGACGGGCTGGCCTACGTCAAGGACGAGACCGGTGACCTGCAGACGTCCGAGGGAGCCTACGTCGGCGTGCCGCTGCCCGTCGTGAACGCCGTCCTCGACGCGGCCGACGAGTGCCCCGGCACGTGCATCTACGTCACGCGCCCCGACGGCACCATCGAGGCCGGCGGCCCCGCCGACTGACCGCTACCAGCCAGCGACCGGCCCGGAGTCGCCCGGCGTGGTCCCCGGGTCCGGCGCGGCCTGGGCGTCGGCGGCGTCGGGCAGGGCGCCCTTGGCGGGGCGGCGGCGGCGCACCGGCGGGGTGACCCCGTCGGCAAGGCGGCGCGCGGTGACCAGGAAGCCGGTGTGACCGACCATGCGATGGCCCGGGCGTACCGCCAGGCCCTCGACATGCCAGTCGCGCATCATCGTCTCCCAGGCCGCGGGCTCGGCGAACGTGCCGTGACCGCGCAGGGCCTCCACGACGCGCGAGAGCTGGGTCGTGGTGGCGACGTAGGCGCACACGACCCCGCCGGGCACCAGCGCGGCGCTCACCGCGTCCACGACGTCCCAGGGGGCCAGCATGTCGAGGACGACCCGGTCCACGTCACGCTCGCTGGTCTGAGCGAGGTCGCCGACGCGGACGGTGTGCGCCGGATGCGGACCGCCGAAGAAGGCCTCGATGTTGCGGCGGGCGATCTCTGCGAAGTCCTCGCGCCGCTCGTAGGACACCAGCCGGCCCGCGTCGCCGATCGCGCGCAGCAGGGAACAGGACAGCGCCCCCGAGCCGACGCCGGCCTCCAGGACCCGGGCGCCGGGGAAGATGTCGGCGTAGGTGATGATCTGCGCCGCGTCCTTGGGGTAGACGACGGTCGCCCCCCGCGGCATGGCCAGCACGAAGTCGACGAGCAGCGGCCGCAGCGCCAGGTAGTCCGTGCCGCCGGTGCTGGTGACGACGATCCCCTCGGGCCGGCCGAGCAGCGCGTCGTGCTCCAGGGCACCGCGATGGGTGTGGAACTGCCTGCCTGGTTCGAGCACGATCGTGTGCCGGCGGCCCTTGGGGTCGGTGAGCTGGACCCGGTCGCCCTTGGTGAACGGGCCCCGCCGGTGCGCCGCACCCGTCGGGCGCGGCCGGTCGAGCAGGGCGTCGCGCTCGTCCGGCGCGGGGGCGGCCAGGGGCTGGTCGCCGGTGGGCTCGGCGCAGCTGTCGCTCAGCGCGGCGTCGAGAACAGGAGTGTCGATGTCCACAGGGGTGTGCTCGGCGTCCAGGGTGAGAGGGGCGGGCGGCGGGGCCTGCCCCGCGGGTCCAGGGGTGTGGTCGGGGGCGGTCACCGGTGGGCCACCATGCGCGCGGCGGCCGCCGGGTCGAGCCGGGCGACGAGGTCGACCATGACGAGCACGCCGACCGGCCGGCCGTGCTGGGTGACCAGGTACTCGGAGGCGGGCACCCGCTGCACGGCGGCGAGCAGGTCCTCGCCCTCCAGGTCGGCGTCGAGCACCATGCCGGGCCCGATCGCCCGACTCACCTCGTCCACGGTCATCCACGGCCTCCGATGCTCGGGCAGCGCGTCGACCGCCGAGCCGTTCATGATCTTGATGGGGCTGCCGTCACGATCGATGACGGCGACGGAGGTCGCGCCGACCTCCTGGGCCCGGCGCAGCGCCTCGGCGAGCGGCACCGCGCCCTCGACGGGCAGCGTGCGGCGCACGAGCCGCCCGGCGGACAGCCCGGGCAGCCGCCCGCGCAGCTGGGCCGCGCGCAACGACTGGAAGGCCGCGAACGCCAGGAATCCCGCCAGAGCATATGTGTAGAACAGGCCGAAGCCGGAGCCGGCGACCGTCGTGCCCCACACGAGCAGCCCCGCCGCCACCAGGAAGCCGCCGTACGCCCCGGCGCGCAGCCCGCGCAGCTTGTCCTTGGTCAGCGCCCACACGCCGGCCACGACCACGCCGCCGCCGTCCAGCGGCAGGCCCGGAGCGAGGTTGAACACGAACAGCGCCAGGTTGATGTACGCGAGGTCGCGCACGGCGACCCCGACGTGGGTGTCCGCCCCGACGGCGAGCAGCACCAGCTCGCCCGCCCCGGCGAGCACCCCGTTGACGGCCGGGCCGGCGAACGCGATCAGGAACATCCGACCGGCGCTGCGCGGCTCGGGCTCGTAGGCGGTGAACCCGGCGAACCCGTGCAGCGTCACCGAGTGCACGACGTGGCCCAGCCGCAGCGCGACGAGGCAGTGGCCGAGCTCGTGGGCCAGCAGGGAGGCGAGGAACCCGACCGAGATCACCGCGGCGATGGCGAGGACCTGACCGTCGGAGGCCGTGGGTAGCCGGTCGCGGATCGACCCGGACATCAGGTAGGCGACCAGCACGGCGAAGATCAGGGCGAGCGGCGAGACGTAGATCGGGACGCCGCGGACGCGGCCGACCATGACGCCGGAGGAGCGGTCCTCCGGGTGACGCGCGACGCCACCCGGGCCGCCCTGGGCATCCGAGCCGACACTGCCGCGCTGATCCGTCATGGATCCGATGCTACGGACCCGATCCGGCGGCGTCTGCCGGCCCTGTGCGCGTCCGTGACCAGCACGCCGTCCGGTGGCGGCACCCCCGGGCCCGCGGGGCCGACCCGCGGCGCTGTCGGTGGCGGGATCTAGGGTCGTGACCATGACGCAGCCGCCGCCCCGGCCCGACCCGGCCACGCCCCGGCCCGGCCCGCCCGCCCACGGGCCCGCGGAGGTGGCGGCGCCCGATCCCACCGCCGCCCCCGGGGGGCGGGAGCTGATCGGGTCACTGTCGCCGTCGCGGGCGGCGGACTTCGTCAGCTGCCCGCTGCGCTACCGGTTCCGGGTCATCGACCGGCTGCCGGAGCCGCCCAGCCCCGCCGCCACCCGCGGCACGGTCGTGCACGCGGTCCTGGAGGGACTGTTCGACCTGCCGCCGGCGGGGCGGACCCTGCAGGCCGCCGCCGAGCTGGTCGAGCCCGCCTGGGCGCGGCTGCGGGAGCGGGAGCCGGCGGTCGGGACCCTGTTCGACGACGACGAGGCGGCGCTGGCGCAGTGGCTGGAATCGGCCCGCGAGCTGCTCGCCGGCTACTTCGCGCTGGAGGATCCCACCCGGCTCGCCCCCGCCGCCCGCGAGCTCTACGTCGAGCATGTGCTGGAATCAGGGCTGCGGCTGCGCGGCTACGTGGACCGCCTCGACGAGGCGACCACCGCGCAGGGGCTCGCGCTGCGGGTGGTGGACTACAAGACGGGCCGCTCGCCGGGGCCGGCGTTCGAGAACTCGGCGATGTTCCAGATGCGGTTCTACGCACTGCTGCTGTGGCGGGTACGCGGCGTGATCCCCCGTGAGCTGCGCCTGTACTACCTCGGGGACCGCACCTGGCTGCGGGCGACGCCGGACGAGGCGGACCTGCGTGCCACCGAGCGGCGCATCGAGGCACTGTGGGCGGCGATCGACCGCGCCCACCGCACCGGCGACTGGCGGGCCACGCCGAGCCGGCTGTGCTCCTGGTGCGATCATCAGGCGCGCTGCCCGGCGTTCGGCGGGACGCCCCCGCCGCTGCCGGCCCCCCGGTCCGCGGCCGCGGCGGCGCTCGCGGAGGCTGTGCCGGCCGTCTGCGAGGCCGACGGCTAGGGGCGGGTCGGGGGACGGCCCGGGCGAACGGGCCTGGCATCGGGTTGTCCACAGGCCCGGGCGGCGCCGAGATGCGGATCATGTCTCGCTCGTTGAGGGATCGGACGATGGCGGCGCAGCTGTCCGGACGAGCCGGGTTGGGCGCGGTGCGGTCCTCGTCGCGCCGATAGACGTACATAGGACGAAGGCACGCTCATGACCCGGCCCCAGGGCGGTCGGGGACACCGACACCCGCCCTGGGGGGCGCGGCGCGCGAGGAGGACGGCTGATGGCCCGACGGACCGGATCATCCCCGGGCGGGCAACGGGACGCGGGCGACGGCGGATCACGCGGCCGTGGGCGGCGCACGGGCGGCGGTGCGACGGGCTCCTCCGGCGTCGCGGCGGCGCGCGCCAGCCAGCTGACGAAGGTCTACGGCTCCGGGGACACGATCGTCACCGCCCTGCGCGGGATCGACCTGGGCTTTCCCCGCGGACGCTTCACCGCGATCATGGGGCCCTCGGGGTCGGGCAAGTCGACCCTGATGCACTGCCTCGCCGGTCTGGACACGGTGACCCGCGGCCGGGTGTTCATCGGGGACGTGGATCTGTCCCGGCTGTCGGACAAGGAGCTCACCCGGCTGCGCCGCGACCGCATCGGCTTCATCTTCCAGCAGTTCAACCTGCTGCCGACGCTGACCGCGGCGGAGAACATCACGCTGCCGCTGAGCATCGCCGGGCGCGCCCCCGACAAGGAGTGGATGCGCACCGTGGTCGACGCGGTCGGTCTCGCCCCCCGTCTGGGGCACCGGCCCCCGGAGCTGTCGGGCGGCCAGCAGCAGCGTGTCGCCTGCGCCCGGGCGCTGGTGACCCGCCCGGAGATCATCTTCGCGGACGAGCCGACGGGCAACCTGGACTCCCGCTCGGGCGCCGAGGTGCTCCAGTTCCTGCGCGACTCGGTGACCGACCTCGGCCAGACGATCGTCATGGTCACCCATGACGCGACGGCCGCCTCCTACTCCGACGAGGTGATCTTCCTCGCCGACGGCCGGCTCGTCGACGCGATCGAGCGGCCGACCGCCGACGAGGTGCTCGACCGGATGAAGCACCTCGACGCCGCCCAGCGCGGCCTCGTCTCCCCCGCCGCGGACACCGGCGGCTACGAGGCCGAGGACGACTACGACGACGAGAGCGACCTCGACGAGGAGAGTTACGGGGCGTCGCGCCACCGCGGCGGCGACCGGGGTGGGCGCTACGACGACGGCTATGACCGCCCGGACGAGGACCCCGCCGACCGGAACCGTCGCGGCCCGCGGCAACCCGGCAGGGACTACCCGGCGCGGGACTACCCCGACCAGCGTTATGGCGACGACGGCGGCGGCGCGGGCGGCTACGACCGGCGCTACGCCGAGCAGCTGACCGGCGAGTTCGACGCGATCCCCGACGGACCGCCCGCGGGGGCGCGGGGGGGCCGCGGCCGGCGAGGGCCGGCGAGGGCCGATCCGGGCGGGAGCGGCGGGGGCGGGCCGCACCCCGGCGAACCGCACGATCCCGACGGCGGCGGTTACGGCGCGCCGTCCTACCGGGAGTCCGGCCGCTACCGCGCGGACGGCCCGGAGTCGGCGGGCTGGGCCTGATCCATGCTGCGCGCGACCCTCAAGAGCCTGCTGGCCCGCAAGGTCCGGCTAGTCCTGTCCATGCTGGCGGTCGTCGTCGGTGTGAGTTTCGTCACGGGGACACTGGTCCTCACGGACACGCTCAACCGGACGTTCGACACGCTGTTCGCCGACATCAACAAGAACGTCAGCGTCGCCGTGCGGGCGGTCAACCAGATCGACCCGTCGAGTGACAACGGCCGGCCGCCGCTGCCCGCGACGGTCCTGCCCGCCCTGGCCAGAGTGGACGGCGTGCGGGCCGCCGTCGGGTCCGTCAGCGGACAGGCCGTGCTCGTCGACCCGCGCACCGGCAAGGCGGCGGACGGCGGTGGCGCGCCCGGCATCGGGACGAACTGGACCGGCGGGCAGCCGACCGCCTCCGAGCAGATCGCCGAGGGCCGCGCACCCGGCCCGGGCGAGATCGTCGTCGACCGGGCGACCGCGCGGTCGATGCACCTCGCCCTGGGCACCCGGATCGTGGTGCAGACCAAGGGTCCGCCCGGTACCTACACGCTGGTCGGCACGTTCCGCGTCGCCGGCCAGGACAGCGTCGGCGGCGCGGCGGTGACCGCCTTCGACACGGCGACCGCCCAGCGGGTGCTGCTGGCGCCGAACGAGTTCAGCGCCGTGCACCTCGCCGCGGCGCCCGGGATCGGACAGGAGCAGCTGCGGGCGCGGGTCGCCGCGGTGCTGCCCGGCGGCGTCGAGGCGATCACCGGCAAGCAGCTCGCGGACGAGAACGCGGGCGCCGTGCAGCAGGCGATCCGGGGGTTCTCGACCTTCCTGCTGATCTTCGCGGCGATCTCGGTGTTCGTCGGCGCGTTCATCATCTTCAACACGTTCACGATGCTGGTGGCCCAGCGGGTGCGGGAGCTGGCGCTGCTGCGCGCGATCGGTGCGAGCCGCCGCCAGGTCCAGCTCTCGCTGCAGGTCGAGGCCGCCATGGTCGGCTTCGCGGGCGCCACCGCGGGGCTCGTCGTCGGGGCAGGCCTCGCCCTGCTGCTGCGGGCCGCCGTCGGCGCGTTCGGGGTGAGCCTGCCCGGCGGGTCACTGGTGTTCAGTCCCCGCACCATCGTCGTCGCCTACGCCGTCGGCGTGGTCATCACCTCGGTGGCGGCGTTCGTGCCGGCACGAAAGGCGGCGTCGGTGCCGCCGGTCGCGGCGATGCGGGAAACCTACGTGCTGCCCTCCCGGTCGCTGCGCCTGCGGGCGATCTCCGGGTTCGCGCTCAGCACGCTCGGCGTGCTGCTGCTGGTGCTGGGCACGGCGTCGGCGGGCAAGTCCGGGGCGACCTCCGTCGGCGTCGGCGCCGCCGCGATCTTCCTCGGGGTGGCCACCCTGTCGCCGCTGCTGAGCGGCCCGGTGATCCGGGTGCTCGGCACGCCGTTCGTGTCGATGTTCGGGACGACCGGCCGGCTGGGGCGGGAGAACGCGATGCGCAACCCGCGCCGCACGGCCTCGACCGCCTCCGCGCTCATGATCGGCCTGGCTCTGGTCAGCGCGTTCGCGATCCTCGGCCAGTCGATCAAGGAGTCGGTGCGGGCGACGGTGACCGACAGTCTCGGCGCCGACTTCTACCTGTCCGCCAAGGGCTTCGGGCAGGGTTTCAGCGGCCAGGTCGCGCGTGACCTGGCCGGCAAGCCGGGCATCGACACCGCCACCGGCCTGCGCGGCGGGCTGGCCAAGGTCGACGGCTCCAGCGTGCAGCTGCTCGCCGGGGATCCCGCCGGCCTGCTCAAGGTTCTGGCGATCAAGAAGGTGTCCGGGGACATCCACGCCCTCGGCGACCGCACGATCCTCGTCGAGGACGGCGTCGCCGCCGACCACCACTTCACGGTCGGCCAGAAGATCCGGGTGGCCTTCCCCGACGGCAGCGAGGACCTCACCCTCGTCGGCACCTACAAGAAGAGCCAGGTCGCCGGCTCCTGGATCATCTCGACCGCCCAGTACGCCCGGCACACCCCCGACGACCTCGACCTGTTCGTCCTGGTCAAACGGGCTGACGGTGCATCACCCGCGGCGGTGCGGGCGCAGATCGACGCGGTGGTCAAGCCGTTCGCGACGGTGGAGGTGCGCGACCAGTCCGAGTTCGTCGCGCAGCAGGAGAAACAGGTCGACCAGCTGCTCGGCTTCATCTACGTGCTGCTGGCCCTGGCGGTCGTCATCGCCCTGTTCGGCATCGTGAACACCCTCGCCCTGTCCGTGATCGAGCGGACCCGGGAGATCGGACTGCTGCGCGCGGTGGGCATGTCCCGCGGCCAGATGCGGGCGATGGTCGTCATGGAGTCGACGATCATCTCGGTGTTCGGGGCGGTGCTCGGCGTGGCCGTGGGCAGCGTCTTCGGCTGGGCGTTGACCCGCGCGCTGGAAGGCCAGGGCATCACCGCCTTCGCCTACCCCGCCAGCACGATCATCGTCGTGATCCTCATCGGCGTGCTGCTCGGCATTCTCGCCGCCGTGTTCCCCGCCCGCCGCGCCGCCCGGATGGACGTCCTGCGCGCCATCTCCACCGCCTGACGCCGGTCGCCCGGGCCCGGCCCGGGCGACGCCGGGCCCCGGGGGACCTTCTCAGACCCGCGTCCGGCTCAGGCCCGCGTCCGGCGCGCGGCCACCAGCTCCTCCAGCAGCCGGGGGCTGACCTCGTGCAGGCTCGCGACCACGGCGGCGAGGCCCTCGGGCAGCGGCGCCCGCCCGGCGTCGCGGCGGGCCACGTCGACGTCCGACGCACGGGCGGCACGCAGGTCCGCGGCAGCCGCGGCGGGCGTGTCCACCCGGTCCGCGGCGGCGGGGGTGGTCAGGTCCAGCAGATCCGGCATGGAGGGCACCATCACCGTGGCGCAGGCGGCGGCGACACCCGCCTGGGCTCCGGACGGGCTGTCCTCCAGCACCACGCAGGAGCGCGGGTCGGCGCCGAGGTGGCGCGCGGCCACCAGGTAGGGCTCGGGGTCCGGCTTGCGCCGGCTCACCTCGTCGCCGGCGACGGTCACCGCGAACAGCTCGCGGCCGATCACGTCGAGCACCGGGTCCATCAGGTCCCGGAACGAGGAGGAGACCAGGGCGGTGGGCACGCCCCCGGCGTGCAGGGCGCCCAGCAGCTCCACAGCGCCGGGCTGCGCCACGATCGCACCGGGCTCGCGGAACAGCTCGGCGGAGCGGCGCAGCAGGAAGCGGGCGGTGTCCGCGACGGCGGCAGGCGGCTGGCCGAGCATCTCGACCATGATCGGCACTGCGGTGTCGATGCCGTGCCCGATCATCGCCCGTTTCATGGCGGGGGTGAACGTGCCGCCGAGACGGGCGGCCGCCTCCTGCTCGGCGACGGTCCAGATCGGCTCGGTGTCGACGAGCAGGCCGTCCATGTCGAAGAAGACCGCCGCGAGGCTACCCACGTTCGCTCCTAGCTCGATTCGGTGCGCACCGGCTGGTCCGGGAACGCACGACACACGGCCCCGGGCCTGGTCGCGACGGGGCCGGCCCGCCGGGACGAGGCCGGGCCGATCGGACAGGACGGCATGCCCGGGGCCAGCCGCGCGGCCGGTCCCGGGCGAAACCCGCCCGGGTCGTATGCTGCCGGACCGATGCCACGATGCCGTCGGTCACCGGAGCGTCGGATCTCACACCGGATCACGGCCGCGGCCGTCGTTCCCGGTGCGCGCCAGGCCGTCCAGAATGCCCTATCGGCGCGGGCCGCCGCTCGCCACCATGGTGAGCGTGATGCCGGTCGACATCCGTGGCGCCGACGCCGGCCGTGCTGCCGGCGGTGACCGGCCGCGCGGGCCAGGACCCGCGGTGGGCTCCGGCGGACCCACCTCACCCCGGGGCCGCGGACGGCGGGATCATGTCCGTCGGCCGCCGGCGTGCGCAGCCGGAACCGGGCATGGCGGGCGGCGGGGGAACGGAGGGGGATGTCTCGACGGCGACAGTCCTCACCGCGACCGTTCACGCTCCCGCGACGGCGGGTATCCGTCCCGAGCCGGTACGGTGCAGCCACCGGGGCGATCCGGACCGGATGTCCCGTCCGCCCCGCGCTGTTCGGCATCGCCAGACCGAGGAAAGGCGTTCCCACGAGAACACCGGCAGACTGGTCCCGCGGGGGTCCCCCACGGGCATGGGAAGGGTCCCCAGCGGATGCAAGGAGGGCTGACGTCGCGGATGTCGGCTCTGGGCAGGAGTCGTCTCCGTGAGGACGTACCGTTGCACTGTCACGGGGGCAGTGGGCCGCCACTGGGCGGCAGGAGGTGGTAGGTGATCGAGTTCTCCGGCGTCGGCCAGTTGCGGTCGCCGGTCGTGGTAGCCGCCTTCGAGGGATGGAACGACGCCGCCGACGCCTCATCGGCGGCCGTCGAGCATCTCGAGACGGCGTTCAAGGCCCGGGTGATCGGTGCCATCGACCCGGATGACTACTACGACTTCCAGGTGAACCGCCCGACGGTGAGTGGAACCGACGGCGCCTCCCGGAAGATCACCTGGCCGACGACACGGCTGTCGGTGGCGCGGCCGCCCAAGTCCGAGACGGACCTGGTGCTCATCCGCGGCCTGGAGCCGAACATGCGCTGGCGCGGCTTCACCGACGAGCTCATCGAGGCGGTGCACGCCCTCGGCAGCGACATGGTGATCTCGCTGGGGGCGTTGCTCGCCGACTCGCCGCACACCCGCCCGGTGCCGATCAGCGGCACCGCCGGGGACGCGGCGACGGCGGCGCGGCTCGGGCTGGAGCCGTCACGCTACGAGGGACCGACGGGGATCGTCGGCGTGTTCGGCGAGGCGTGTGCGCGGGCGGAGCTCGCGTCGGTGTCGTTCTGGGCGGCGGTGCCGCACTACGTGGCGAACCCCCCGTGCCCGAAGGCGACGCTCGCCCTGCTGCGCCGGGTGGAGGATCTGCTCGACATCGAGATCCCGCTGGGTGACCTGCCCGAACGGGCGAAGGCGTGGGAACGTCAGGTCGACGAGCTCGCCGCCGGGGACACCGAGGTCGCCGAGTACGTCCGCTCGCTGGAGTCCCGGGAGCCGGAGACGGCGTTGCCGGAGGCCAGCGGGGACGCCATCGCCCGCGAGTTCGAGCGTTACCTGCGCCGCCGCGGGCAGTGACCACCGCCCGCATCCGGGCGCGTCTGCGTACGCGCCCGGATGCGGATCCGGCGGCGGCCGTGACCGGCCCTCGGGGCCGATCGGGCGGCCGGGCCGCGGCGCGGGGTGCTACTCCTCGACGATCTCGGCGTCGATGATCTCCTCGTCGGCGCCGCGGCGGAAGGGCACGTCGGCGGTGCGCACCGACGCGCGGGGTGGCACCGCGCCGGGCTCGCCGTCGGCGACGTCCCCCTGGCGGTGCCGGCCGGGGGGGCGGCGGCCGAAGCCGAGCGACGACCCACCGGCGCCCGCCGACCCGATGACGGTGCCCGAGCCGTGGCCACGGGCACCGAACGCCCGGGAGGCGGCCGCCGCCGCCCCGGCGCCGTAGCCGCTGGCGCCGTCCGCGGTCGTCGCGCTGTACACACCACCGGACGCGCCGCGCATCGCCGCGGACCCGCTGCCGCCCGCGGAACCGCCCACCCCGCCGCCGTCGGCGTCGCCGGAGCCATGGGCATCCGCCGAGCCGTAGGCGCCGGGGGTGAAGGGGGCGGCGCCATACGCGCCGTACGCGCCGGCATCCGCCTGCCAGGACCCGGCCGTGGGGTCGTCGGCCGCCGGGCCGGCGGGGCCGGATGGGCCGCCAGGGGGACCCGCGACGTCCGCGGGCGCCCAGCCGTCGGCCGCGGGGGGCGGCGTGCCGGCCGGGGCCGCCGTGGGGCGCGTCAGCCCGTCCCCGGGAGGCGCCGAGCCGACCGGTGCGTCACCGCCGCCGGCGGGCCCGGATCCGGGGTCCTGCGCCGCGCCGACGCCCGGCATGCGCCCCCCGGCGGGATCGCCACCGCCCACGCCACCACCGCCCGCCCCACCTCGCACGCCGCCGCCGGGGACACCTCCGCCGGGGACACCTCTGCCGGGGACGTCGCCACCGGGGACGTCGCCACCGGCGCTCGGGGCGGCGCCGGCACGGGCCAGGTCGGTCACGGCCCGATCGACCTCGTCGGAGCCGAGGATGGCGCGCAGCCGCAGCACGGCGCCGATGATCTCGCCCTGCTGGTGGCGCAGCGCGTCGAGCGAGGCGGCGCTGCGGGTGATCTCCTCCCGCAGTTCCAGGTGCCGCTCGGCGGCGATGCGGCGGCTCTCCTCGACCGCGTCAAGCAGCAGCCGCTCGGCCTGGTCGCGGGCCTCGCGGACGATCGGGTGGTTCGCCCCGGCGTCCTCGATGGCCTCCTCGAGCGCCGACTCGGCGATCACCCGCGCGCCGTTGATGATCTCCTCGGCCTCCTGGTGGGCGATGGCGAGCATCTGCCCGATGCGCCCGCCGGCCTGCGCGGCGAGCTGTTCGTCGGCGCCCGCCGACGCGGATCGCTCGCGCTCGGCCTTCAGCGCGCTCTCGGCCGCGGCCGCGCGGGAGGTCACCTGGCTGGCGTAACGCCACAGCGTGGCGAGGTAGTCGTCCACCTGGCGCGGGTCGTAGCCATGGGTGACCTCGTCGAAGGCCGGCCGCTCGGCGCCGGCCCCGGGATCGGTCCTGCGGTGGTGCGCCCCCATCCCTCAGCTCCCTCTGGGTCGGACGGGTTCAAGGTCTACACCGAGCAGTGTGTCAACCAGCCGGGCGACGAGTGCGGGCGCCTCCCCCCCGACTCCCGCGGCGTCGCCATAAGACCGAGCGTGACCGGCCTCGGCGACCGCGTCGCCGCCCGAACCGCCCGCGCGGACCACGGCCCCGTCGGCGAGCGCGGCGGCGGCCCAGGCGTCGACCGCGGCGAGGGCGCCGGGGGCGTCCAGGTCGCCGGCGAGCCGCTCGCGCACGGCGGCCAGCACCGGTGCGGCGTCCGGGCCCGCGGGCAGTGCCACCGCGGCCCGCCAGCGCTCCAGGCGCTCGCGCGCGGCCGGCAGACTCGCCGGCGTCCACTCCCACGCGTCGGTGTGGTGGTGCTCCAGCAACGCCAGGCGCAGCGCCGCGGGGTCGGCACCGGCGCGGCGCAGCCGGGAGACGAACTCGAGGTTGCCGCGCGACTTCGACATCTTGTGCCCGTCGAGACCGACCATCGCGGTGTGCACGTAGCGGCGGGCGAACGGGCGGGTGCCGGCGGCCACCTCGGCGTGCGCCGCGGAGCACTCGTGGTGCGGGAAGGCGAGGTCCGTGCCGCCGCCCTGGATGTCGACGACGCCGAGATGGTGGCGGGCGATCGCCGCGCACTCGATGTGCCAGCCGGGCCGGCCCGCGCCGAACGGCGACGGCCACGACGGCTCGCCGGGCCGGTGCGCGCGCCACAGCAGCGGGTCGAGCGGGTCCTTCTTGCCGGCGCGGCCCGGATCACCGCCGCGTTCGGCGCACAGGGCGAGCATCTCGTCCCGGGGCAGGCCCGCGACCTCGCCGAAGGCGGGCGCGGCGGCGACGGAGAAGTACACGTCGTCATCGACCTGGTAGGCGGCGCCGCAGGCGACGAGCTCGCCGACCATCTCGACGATCATGTCGATGGCCTCGACGACACCGACGTAGGCGTCGGGGGCCAGCATCCGCAGCGCGGTCATGTCCTCGCGGAACAGCGCGATCTCCCGGGTGGCGAGGTCCTGCCAGTCCATCCCGTCGCGCGCGGCGCGTTCCAGCAGCGGGTCGTCGACGTCGGTGACGTTCTGGACGTAACGCACGGCGTGGCCGGCGTCGCGCAGAGCGCGCTGGGCGAGGTCGTAGGTCAGGTAGGTGAAGGCGTGGCCGAGGTGGGTCGCGTCGTAGGGCGTGATGCCGCAGACGTACAGACGCGCCGTCGGCCCGGCGTCCAGAGGGCGCACCGCCGCCGTGGCCGTGTCGAGGATCCGCAGTGGTCGCCCACGGCCGGGAAGGGGACGGATCGGAGGAGAGGGCCACGCCTGCATGCGTGTCAGCGTAACCGCGAACCGTGTGCCCGGCGGGCACAAGACGGGTAAGCCCGCCGTGACCGACCTGCGCAAACGGCCGGCCGGGACGCCGCCGGCCAGATCAGAACGGCGGCCAGGGGATCGGCGGCCAGTCACCGGAGGGCAGCGGGAAGCGGCCCTCGTCGAGCAGCCGGTCCACCCGGGCAGCCAGCGCCGTGATCTCCGTCACCGTGAGCAGCGGTTCGAGTCGCTCCCCGAGCTCTCCGGCGAGCTGGCGGCGCAGGCCGGCGAGCAGGGCGGTCTCCTCGGCGCTCAGCCGCCGGCCCCGCCAGGTCCATAGCAGGGTGCGTAGCTTGCCCTCGGCGTGGAAGGTGACGCCGTGGTCGATGCCGTGGACGCGCCCGGACGGCGCGGGCAGCAGATGGCCACCCTTGCGGTCGGCGTTGTTGATGACGGCGTCGAACAGGGCGATGGCGCGCAGCTGCGGATCGTCGGCGCGGGTGAGGGCGACGAGGTCGACGGTGACGTCGACGTCGATCCACAGCTGGACCATGCCGGGGCCGAACGGCCCGTCCCGCAGCACGGTGGGCGGCACGATGCCCAGCTGCAGCGCCGCGGACACCTCGTAGGCGGCGAACTCGCGGTCGGCGAGGGTGCCGTCGGGGAAGTCCCACAGCGCCCGCTCGCCGCGCACCGGCTTGTAGACGCAGCGCCCGGCCACGTCCCCGGCGGCGATCTCGCAGTAGAGGGTGGCGTTGCTGGCGTCGGTGAGCCGGCCGGTGACGGTGAGCTCACCGCGGCGCAGCAGGTCCAGCGCGGCAGGGGCGTCCAGGCCGCCGCCGTCGATCGGGTCGAGAGGCGGTCGCCGCCCCGACGGGGGGCTCGCCGCGGGAACGGCCATCCGCCCAGTCTCGCCGCCGCCGGGCGATCCTGTCGCCGGGTCGCGGACGTGAGGGACGTCTCCAGGCGCAGCGCCCGCGCCGCCCCGGCCCCTCACGACCGGTGCCCGTTGTGCCGCGGGCAGACGTGGCCGTCGTCGAGCGGAGCGCCGCACAGCGGGCACGGCGCCCGGCCGGCGGCGACCACCCGCCGGGAGCGGGCCGCGAACGCCCGCGCCGACCCCGCCGCCAGCAGCACCCGCACCGCGTCGGGGCCCTCCGGGTCGTCGGTGAAGCCCGCGACGGCGTCGGCGTCGCCGGCAGCCCGCATCTCGACCACGACCCGCTCACCACGCGGGTCCCAGCCCAGGGCGATCGTCGCCGCCTGGAACTCCGGGTCGACGGGCTGCTCGAGGGGATCCGCGTCCACCGGCTGCGCCGCGGGCGCGCGGGCGGCCTCCACCCCGCGGGCGCCGAGCTCGTCGAGCACCTCGGTGACCTGCTCGGCGAGCAGGCTGACCTGCATCTTGTCCACGGCGACGGTGACCAGCCTGGTCTCGTCGCGTACCTGCAGGTAGAACGCGCGGGCACCGGGCGAGCCGACGGTGCCCGCGACGAAGCGCCGCGGCGGGTCGAACACGTGGATCCGGCGCGCCATGGCCGCTCAGCCGGTCCCGGACTCGGCCCCGGCGCCGCCGGTCGGCGGCGACCATCTCCCGGCCCCGCCGCCCACCGCCTCGTCGCGGTCGAAACCGGGATCGGCCCCGCCCCGCCCACCACCGCCGGCCCCCGAGACCGTGCCGGCGGCATCGGGCGCGGCGCCGGGGTCGCGCGGGCCGCCCGGCGCCCCCTCGCCAGGCGGCACGGGCCGCTCGCCGGTCGCATCCTGGCCGGGTGGCGGTGGGAGCAGATCGGCGACGTCGCCGCCGACGTCGTTGAGGCGGCGGACGAACGGGCGCCGCTCGCCGTAGCGCACCACCGTCAGCGAGCACGGGTCGACCGTGATCCGGTGGTACATGTCCAGGTGCATGCCGAGCGCGTCGGCGACGATCGTGCGGATGACGTCGCCGTGCGAACACAGCAGCCAGGTCGCCTCCGGGCCGAGCCGGTCGTTCCACTCCCGCACCGCGGTGACGGCCCGCGCCTGCGTGTCGCGCAGCGCCTCCCCCTCGGGGCCGGGGAACACGACGGCGCTGGGATGGGCCTGCACGACCGGCCACAGCGGGTCCTTGGCGAGCACGGCCAGCTTCTGACCGGTCCAGTCGCCGTAGCGGCACTCGCCGAGGCGCTCGTCCTCGTCGACGCGCTGCGCCTCACCGGAGACCGCCGGACCCGCGGGGCGGCGCGACGCGATGGCGTCCGCCGTCTGCCGACAGCGCTCCAGCGGACTGGAGACGATCGCGGCGAGCGGGACGGACGCGAGCCTCCCGGCGAGCGCCGACGCCTGCGCGCGGCCCCGCTCGTCGAGGCCGACACCGGGCGTCCAGCCCAGCAGGATCGTGCCCGTGACGGCGGTGAGGCCGTGGCGGACCAGCAGCACAGTGGTCACCCGTCCGCCCCTTCCCGGATGCGTGGCGCCGGCCGGCGCCGAACCGGCCAGCCCGCTCCGGCGCCACCACGCTACCCAGCGGGCGTCGCCGGGCGGGCGCCGGTGCGTCGTTACGCTTCCCGGCATGCCCGACGCGTATCCGACCAGCCCCGGCGTGGGACCTGACCCGGTCGGCCCCGGCACCGACTCCCCTCCCCCGCCGACCGCCGGCGACGACGCCGATGGCGGTGGCGCGCCGCCCGACCCGGCGGCGGTGTTCGCCGCGTTCTGCGAGGCCGCCCTGTGGCCGGGGCTGGGCCGCACGACCGCGGCCCGGCTGCCCGCCGCCGGCATCACCCTGCCCGAGCATGTCGACGTCGGCCGGCTGGGGATGGTCGAGGGCGTCACCGGGCCGCGGGCCCGGCGCCTGGCCGACTCCTTCCGCGCCGCCGCCGGCACGTACGCGGTCGTCGAGCTGCTGCGCGCGGCCGACCTGCCGGCCCGGCTGGCCCGCGCGGCGACCGAGCGCCTCGGGCCCGGCGCCGCCGACGCGCTGCGCGCGGACCCGTGGATGCTGCTGGTCGCCGCCGACGCCGAGATCGGCCAGGCCGACCGCTTCGCCCGCCACCGTGGCCTGCGCCGCGACGACGCGCGCCGCGGCCCGGCGGTGCTCACCCACCTGCTCACCCGCGCCGCCTCGCGATCCGGGGACACCGCCGGTCCCTTCGACGCGGTGCTGCGCGCGGCGGCCCGCGAGGGCGTCGCCGACCCGCGTGCGGCCCTGGACACCGCCCTCGACGACGGGCGCATCATCGCCGTCGGCGACCGCATCGCGCTTGAGCGCTACGCGATGGCGGAGCAGTCCATCGCCGACGGCATCGAGCGGCTGACCGCCACCGCCGAGCCGCTGCGCGCCGGCGCCCCCCGCGCCCGCCGCCGCCCCGACCACGACGACGAGGCTGACACCGACAGCTCGCCCGGGGACGGGCCCGCCGCCGCGGCACCCCCGCCGCCGACGGCCCTTCTGTTCGACGATGAGGACGACCCCGACAGCGACGACAGCGACGCCGAGGGCGGCGGCGGCGGGGACCGGACCGGCGGAGGCGACCCTGACGGGGCCGGCACCGGCACGGGCGCCGAGCACGCCCGCGGCACCGGTGGCACCGGATCGGGCGTCGGGGGCACTACCGCCGACGGCTCGGGCGATGCCGGCGTCACCGAGGACGACGCGGGCGCCGACGATCCCGTGGCCGGCCTGGACGGGACGCAGCTCGCCGCCGCCCACGCGGCGTTGGCATGCGGTGTCAGCGTGCTCACCGGCGGGCCGGGCACCGGCAAGAGCCGCACCGTGGCCGCGGTGGTCCGCCTGGCCTGGGCCGCTGACGCCGAGGTCGCGCTCGCCGCGCCCACCGGTCGGGCGGCCAAGCGGCTGGAGGAGCTGTGCGGGGCGCCGGCGAGCACCCTGCACCGGCTGCTCGGCGCGCAGGGCCGCGGCGGCGGGTTCGCCCGCGGCGAGCACAACCCGATCGACGCCGACCTGGTCGTCGTCGACGAGGCGTCGATGCTCGACGCGGAACTCGCCGCCGCCCTGCTCGACGCCTGCGCCGACGGCACCCACCTGATGTTCGTCGGCGACCCGGCGCAGCTTCCCAGCATCGGCCCGGGTCAGGTCCTCACCGACCTGCTGGAATCCGGCGAGGTGCCGGTCACCGAGCTGCGCCGGCTCTACCGCCAGGTCGACGGCGGCGCGATCGCGATGATGGCCGCCGCGGTGCGCGGCGGGGAGCTGCCGCCACCCCCGCCGGGCCCCGACCGCGAGGTCGTCGTCGTGCCCGCGAGCAGCTCCGGCGAGGCGGCGCACCGCGCCGTGCAACTCGTCACCGACTCGATCCCGCGGGCGCTGGGCATCCCCGCCGCCGACATCCAGGTCGTCACCCCGGTGCACGCGGGCCCCGCCGGCACCGGGGCGCTCAACGCCGCGCTCAAGCGGGTCCTCAACCCCGGCTCGGGCGCGATGTCCGGCTTCGACGTCGGGGACCGGGTGGTGGCGACGGCGAACCACATCGACGTCGGCTTCGCCAACGGCGAGATCGGCACCGTGGTCGCCGCCGGCGAGCGCGGTGCCGTGCGGGTCGCTTTCCCGGGCGGGGTCGTGGAGGTGCCCACCGGGCTGTTCGGTGACCTGCGCCATGGCTGGGCCGTCACGGTGCACCGGGCGCAGGGCAGCGAGTGGCCGGCCGTCATCGCCGTCTTCCCGCCGGAAGCCGGCCGGATGCTGACCCGCCCGCTCATCTACACGGCGCTCACCCGCGCGGCGCGGCACCTGTCGATCGTCGCCGTCAACGGGCCCGCGGTGCGCCACGCGGTGCGCAACACCGGCGGCCGCCGCCGTCTGACCTCGCTCGCCTCGCTGCTGGCTGGTCAGGAGGCCGGCGAGCTGGACGAGGATCTCGACGACGGCATCGACGACGGCACCGACGACGGCACCGCGGACCGGACCCCGACGCTGCCCGCGGCCACCTGAGCGCCCGGGCTCCCGCGCCCGCCGCCGACAGCCCGCGTGCGGGCGCCATCGGGAAGGACCCGACAGCCCTCCCGTTCCTGACCGAGAGCGCCGGTGTGGCCCCCGCCATCTCGCGCGACACCCATGTTCCACGCCGGCCTGGCGCTGCTTCTGGCGGGCCTGACGAAGCCATGGCCTCCCGTCCCGCCAGGTCCGGCGTGAGCACGAGGGGCGACGGTGGCGGTCATGGGCCGGTGGCGGCCCGGTGACAGCAGGATGACAAGCTGAGGGCGAGGTGATGGTGGACCGACCTCGCCGCCGCCGGGGCTGGTTCGCGCCCGGCGTTCGGCGTGCCCCTGACAGGAGGCAAGATCGTGCACCATGAGGATGGGTAGCGTTCCCATCGTGGACGCAGACGCAGCGGGGTCGCCGGCCAGCGGCCCTGATGCCGGCTCCGCGCCGGCGCTTCTGCCCGGCCCGCGAGAGCCCGCGGCACCCGCCCCGGACCCGCGTGCCAGCGTCCCAGACAAAGCCAGCGTCCCACACAAGGCCAGCGTCGCCGAGAGCACGGACGTCGTGGACAGCGCCGACGTCATCGAGCGAGCCGAAGCCGCGGCCGTGGCCGGCGTGCCCGGCCAGGTCAGTGTCGCGGACGATGCCGGCATCCCCGCGGCCGCCCCTCGGCCAGCAGCGACATCGCTGACGGCGGCCACACCGGCGACGACAGCGGCGACGGCACAGCCGGCGCCGGCCGCGACGGTGCGGGCGCGGGGCGTGGCCCGGGTGGCCGGATGGGTCGGCGCGGGCGGGCGCGGCGCGCTCGGATGGGTCCGGGCGCACGCGCGGCGGCTCCTGCTCGTCGCCGTCGGGGTCGCGGTCGCCGGCGGCGGGGTGATGCGCTTCGCGACGCCGAGCCATCTGTGGCTCGACGAGTCGCTGACCGTCGCGATCGCGAACCGGCCCGTCCCGGACCTGCTGCACGCGCTGCGCCACGACGGCTCGCCGCCGCTGTACTACCTGCTGCTGCACGCCTGGATCGCGGTGTTCGGCGACGGTGACGTCGCGGTCCGGGCGCTGTCGGGCGTGCTGTCACTGATCACCCTGCCGGCGGCGTGGCTGGCCGGGCGCCGCGTCGGGCGCACCGCGTTCGGGGCCGGCAACGCCTCGTCCGACGCGCCCGCCTGGGTGGCCCTGGCGACACTGCTGATGTTCGCCTGCTCGCCCTACGCCATCCGCTACGGCAGCGAGACCCGGATGTACTCGCTGGTCGTGCTGCTGGTGCTGGTGTTCGGGTTCGCCGCGGTACGGGCGCTGGAGCGGTCCAGTCCGCCGCGGCTGGCGGTGCTGACGCTCGCCACGACGGCGCTCGTCTACACGCACTACTGGACGTTCCTGGTCATCTTCACGGTGGCCGCGTTCCTGCTGGTGCAGGCCCGTCGCCGGCCGTACTACCGGCGGGTGACGCTGCGCGCGTTCGGCGCGATGGCCGCCTCGGCGCTGCTGTTCGCCCCGTGGATGCCGTCGTTCCTGTTCCAGATGCTGCACACCGGTACCCCGTGGGCGCCGAGGGTGCAGGCCCAGGTGCTGCTGGACACCGTGTTCGACTGGGCGGGCCCGCAGTCGACGGGCGCGCTGCTCGGCGTGGTGCTGCTCGGCGGCGCGCTCATCGGGCTGACCGCCCGGCCGGGCGGCGGGCGCGAGCTCGCGGTGAAGGTGACCGGTCGGGTGCCCGGCCGGTACCTGGCCGCGATCTGGCTGCTGCCGCTGGTGCTGGCGTACCTCGTGAACATGTTCGGGGGCAGCGCCTACGCCGAGCGGTACACCGGCATCGCGCTGCCCGCCTGCCTGCTGCTGGCCTCGCTCGGCATCGCCATCCTGCCGGGCACCCGGGTGCGGGCCATCGTGCTCGCCGTCGCGGTGTTCAGCGGGCTGGTCGGAGGCTGGCAGCTCACCCGCACCGAGCGCACCCAGGCCGGGGAGATCGCCGGGCGGATCGTGGCGCTGGCCCGGCCAGGGGACGTCGTCGCCTACTGCCCGGACCAGCTCGGCCCGGCCGTGCACCGGGCGCTGGCCCGCCACGGCCCACTCACCGTCCGGGAGATCGTCTACGCGGACACCTCCGGGCCCGCGCTCGTCGACTGGGTCGACTACGCGGATCGGATGAAGCGGGCCAACGGCACCACGTTCGCCGCGGAGGTCAACCGGCTCGCCGGGCCCGACCACGCGGTGCTGCTCGTGCGCGCCGACGGCTACCGCTTCCTCGAAGGCGCCTGCGCTGTACTGTCCGACCAGCTCTCGGCCCTGCGCGACCGCACCGTGCAGGTCGAGCGGCGCAACCTCTACGAGGGCGCGTCGCTGGAACGGTTCTCGACGCTGCGCTGAGGACCGTCGGCAGGGGGCGGGGCCGGCACCTCCCGCGCGCCCCCGCCATCCCGCTCGCCCTGGCCGTTCCCGTTCCCGTGCTCGGACGGGGCGGCGGCCAGGGCGGCGGCTGCGAGGACGAGCAGGCCCATCGGCAGCGTGTAGTGGTTGAAGAACGTCTGCTTGTTCATCAGGGCCGCCGTGGCGGTGACGAGAGCCGCGCCCAGGCAGAACCCGGCCGCGTCGCCGCGGGCCCGCCACGCGGCCGCGTAGGCCGCCACCAGCGCCACCAGCGCCGGCCCGAACCCCAGCGCGAGCCCGAAATGCGCCGCCCAGCCGGGCACGGACAGCGACTCGGCCAGCACCTGGTAGTGCAGGTTCGTCCAGATCGCGTCGTCGACGAAGTCCCGCGGCCCGGCGAGTACCCAGGGCGCGACGAGCAGCGCCGCCAGGCCCGCCGCCCCCGCCGCCCGCCGAACGCCGAACGCCGGCCACGCCGCCGCCACCGGCAGCAGCAGCACGACGTGCTGCTTGGCCGCCAGCGCGAGCGCGAACGCGACGAGCGCCACCCATCCGCGGCCGCCGCGTGCCGCCAGCACCGCCACCGCGAGGCAGGCGACCAGCAGCGGCTCGGTCCACGACTGCTGCAGGGCGTACATCGACTCGGGGAAGATCACTACCAGGAGTGGCAGCACGGCCGCCGCCATGCCCGCGCCCCGGCCGGACGCTCCGGGCCGGGCGGCGCCCATCAGGCGGCGCGTGCAGGCGGCCGCGAGGGCCAGGGCGGCGAGCAGACCGTAGCGGACGTCGCCGAGCAGCAGCCGGAACGGTGCGAGCAGCACCGACGTCCACGGCAGGTACGGATAGACGTCGAACAGCCCCCGCACGCCGTACTCGGCGCGTGACGGCGCCCACTGCTGGCGGTACATGTCCGCGCCGTGAGGCAGCCCGGCCGCGGAGACCTGCAGCAGGTGGAACACGTCGATGCGGGGCTCGGGCGCCGCGCGCACGGTCGCGATCCCGGCCGCGCAGGCGAGCCCCAGCACCACCCAGAACAACCCCGCCGACTCCCCCAGCCGCGCCCACGGCGCCCGTCCTGGCACCGCCGACCGCGGCAGCCGCGCCGAGCGCCCGGTCGGCCCCGCCGTCGCGACGATGATCGCGGCGGCGGCCAGCAGGCCGGCGGCGATGGCGAGCGTGTCGGCGAGGACCGCGAGCGGACCGCAGGCGTAGTAGCGGGGATGGCGCACGATCGGACCGAGGCCGAGGGTCAGCGCGGCCAGCGGCCACGCCGAGCCCGGCAGGCGACGCGCCACGGATCGCAGGTGATGCATCACAGATCGGTGCCGGTCGGGGGTGACCGGCCGGGCGCCGTCGGCCGGCCCCCCGCGACCGGGGGGCGAGGCCGCGGCAGGGAGTCGGCCGGACGGGTGCGGCGGCGCCGGTACGGGCCGGTGGCGGGCGACGGCGAGGCCGGTCGCGGCGACGCCGAGCAGCACGCTCGCCATCGCCCATCCGCCGTAGCGGCCGTCCTTCGCCGCGATGCCCCAGGCCAGAGCGCACCAGCCGACGAGGGCCGACGCGAGCACCGGGCCGACGCCACCATTACCCCTACGCCGGGGGTTGGCCGTGCGTTGGGGGGGCACCGACACGCTCATGTGCGCACGATGCCAGAGCCGGCGTCCGCGTTCCGCGGCGGACCCGGTGGGCGTCGCGTATCACGGATGATCGGGTCCGGGCGTCGAGGGGGTGCGGACGGGTGTGCGCCGCGCGCGTGTAAGACTTCCCCCCGAGGCCGGCCCCCGGGGGTCCGGCGCCCCCACGGCCGATGCGCGGACATCCGGCCGCGGGAGTGACCATGAAGGTGTGTTGAGGAGAGGTCCGGCACAGTGACCGAAAAGCCAGAGGTAGTCGTCATCGGGGCCGGGCCGGCCGGCCTGTCCGCCGGCTGGGAGCTGGTGAAACGGGACGTGCCCGTGACGATTATCGAGGGTGACTCGGTCGTCGGCGGAATCAGCCGTACCGCGCAGCGCGACGGCTGGCGTTTCGACATCGGCGGCCACCGTTTCTTCACCAAGGTGCCGGAGGTCGAGAAGCTCTGGCACGAGATCCTTCCGGACGAGGACTTCCTGCTCCGGCCGCGATCGAGCCGTATCTACTACGACGGCAAGTTCTTCGACTACCCGCTGAAGGCGACGAACGCGCTGGGCAATCTCGGTGTCGTCGAGGCGGCGCGCTGCATCGCCTCCTACGCCGCGGCCCGGGTGCGCCCGCCCAAGGACCAGAGCAACTACGAGAACTGGCTGGTCGCGCGCTTCGGCTGGCGACTTTACCGCACCTTCTTCAAGACGTACACGGAGAAGCTGTGGGGCGTGCAGGTCAGCGAGATGCCCTCGGACTGGGCGGCGCAGCGCATCAAGAGCCTGTCCATGATGAACGCCATCGTGAACGCGGTGATGCCGAAGCGGAACCAGAAGGACATCACCTCCCTCATCGAGGAGTTCCAGTACCCGAAGTACGGGCCCGGAATGATGTGGGAGACCGCCACCGACAAGATCGTCAAGCAGGGTGGCCGGGTCGTCTTCGAGGAGAAGGTCCGCAAGATTCATCACGCGGACGGCCGGGCGACCGGCGTCACGACGATGGTGACCGGTGGCTATGGCCCGGGCGCGGGCGCGCCGGAGTCGTCGCGTTCCGACGTCGGCAGCGAGTACCAGTACTCCGCCGACGAGATCATCTCGTCGATGTCGTTCTCGTCCCTGGTGCGGGTGATGGATCCGCCGGTGCCGGAGCACGTGCTCGCCGCGGCGAACGCGCTGAAGTACCGCGACTTCCTCACGGTGGCCCTCGTCGTGCCGGAGTCGGCCGGGTTCCCGGACAACTGGATCTACATCCACTCCCCCACGGTGAAGGTCGGCCGCATCCAGAACTTCGCCTCCTGGTCGCCGTTCCTGGTGAAGGACGGCAAGACCTGCCTGGGTCTTGAGTACTTCGTCTTCGAGGGCGACGAGATGTGGAACAGCTCGGACGAGGACCTCATCGCGCTGGGCACCCGCGAGCTCGTCGAGCTCGGGCTCATGCGGGCGAGCCAGGTCGAGCAGGGGTTCGTCGTCCGCATGCCGAAGGCGTACCCGTACTATGACATGGATTACAAGAAGAACGTCGACATCATTCGGGCGTGGCTGGCGGAGAACACGCCGAACGTGCACCCCGTCGGCCGCAACGGCATGCACCGGTACAACAACCAGGACCACTCGATGCTGACCGCGATGCTCACCGTCGAGAACATCATCGACGGCACCCGGCACGACGTGTGGGAGGTCAACGTCGAGGAGGACTACCACGAGGAGGTGTCGTCGTCGAAGAAGTGACGACGACGCTCCCGTCCCAGCCGACGTCAGCGGCCGGCTGGGACGGCCGGCGGGTCCGGCGTGCCGGCGGCGGCGGGCCCGGACAGAATGCGGTACGGCACGGTCCGTGACCCTCGGAGCCCGTGACGCGGTCGCCGCCACCCTGGCCGCCGGCCACCCGCCACCACCCAGCAATCGCGGACTGTCCCCCGCGGCGACCCGTCTCGCCGGGTTGCGGGGGCCCGCCGCACGAGACCAGCTCCGGGTGCGGGCCTGCCTGGTCGGCCGATCGTGGCCCCGCGGCTCCCGCACCGCGGACCACGTGGACGGAAGGGAAAGACCGTGACAGACGTCGCGGTCCGGCCGGCGGAGCAGCTCCCCGGGCCGGTCGACGAGGTCGGGGACACGCCCGACCGCGCGGGGCGCGTGTTCGCCGTCGTCGTGGGGGTGCTCGTCGCCGCCTCGGTGATCGTGCGGTTCACCGCCAGCCAGGCGCTGTGGCTGGACGAGGCGCAGAGCGTCGCGATCGCCCGCCTCCCCCTGCACGGCGCGAGCCCCACGATGTGGGACGGCCTGCTTCAGGACGGCTCGCCGCCGTTGTACTACCTGCTGCTGCACGGCTGGATCGACGTGTTCGGCGAGAGCACCCTCGCCGTCCGCTCGATGTCCGCGCTCCTCAACATCGTCGCGGCGTGGCCGCTGTACGTGCTGGCCTCCCGGGTGGTCGGCCAGCGGGCGGCGAAGGTCGCGGTGGTGCTGTACCTGACGTCGCCGTTCGCGCTGTACTTCGCGACCGAGACCCGGATGTACAGCCTCATCGTGCTGCTCACCACACTCGGTGGCCTCGCTCTCGAGCGGGTCCTGCGAGCGCCGTCGCCGCGGGCGGTGGTGAGCCTGGCGTTCGCCGCCGGCTGCCTGGCCCTCACCCACTACTGGTGCCTCTACCTACTGCTGACCGTCGGCGTCTGGTTGATCTTCCTCCTGACGATCCGCCCCTGGTACCAGGCCCGCCGTGCCCGCCGTGGCGGGTCCGGTCCCCTCAGCACCGACGGTGCGGGCGCGGTCGGCGTCCGCCCCGCGGACGGCCTCGGGGCGGACGGCCTCGGGGCCTCGGCGGCCGGCACCGGCCTGGCGACATCCCCGCCCGACCCCCTGGCCACGCCGCCCGCCGACGGCTACCGCAGCACGCGCGTCTACCCGGCGACCGGAGCTGCCTACGCCGCCGGCAACGGCCACGCCGGCTATCTGTTCCCGGCGGGACCCGACGGTGGCCCCGCCGGACTCGCCGCCCGACCTCCCTATGGCGACCTCGCGGCGCGCTCCGCCGCCCCCGAGGCCCATCCGGCCGGCACACCGGGGGCGCGCGGCGGCGGGGCGGCACGGCGGCACGGCGCGCGCCGTGGACCTGCGCCGGCAGGCGCCGCCCGCCTCGCCACGGCGCGCCGCGGGCCCCTGTACGGACTGATCGGCATCATCGGCGGCGGCCTGGTGTTCGCGCCGTGGCTGCCGAGCTTCTTCGACCAGCTCGCCCACACGGGCACCCCCTGGGGCGAGCCGGCCAGCTACGCGGCGATCTCCCACGCCTACGGCCAGTGGGCCGGCGGGCCGACGACGCTCGGCCGCCTGCTGCTGTTCCTCATCACCGGGCTGGCCGCCGCCGGCGTCGCCGGGCGCACCGCCGGCGGCCGGTTCATCCTGCTCGACCTGCGCGGCCTCGAACCGGGCCGCACCCTGTTCCTCCTGGCCACCGGCACCCTGCTGGTCGCGGTCACCGCCGGCAAGGTCGTCGGCAACGCCTGGGCCGACCGTTACACCGCCACCGCCTTCGTCCCGTTCCTGCTGGTCCTCGGCCTCGGCTCGACGATCATCGGGGATCGCCGGGTGTTCCGGGTCGTCATCGCGGTCGCGGCCCTGATCGGGCTGCTGGCAGGCACCTCCGACCTGCGTCGCGAACGCTCCCAGGCCACCGAGGCCGCCGGCGTCCTCGAGCGGCTCGCCCGGCCGGGCGACGTCATGCTCGTCTGCCCCGACCAGATCGGCCCCGGCCTCGCCCGCACCGTCCCGCCGTGGATGAAGGTGTACGTCGTGCCGACCTACGCGCCGCCGGACCGGGTCGACTGGGTCGACTACGAGGACCGCAACATGCACGCCGACGGCCGCGCGCTCGCCCAGCGCGCCCTGGCGGAAGCCGGCCCGCAGCACACTGTGTTCCTCGCTGGTTCCGGCGCCTACCGGACCTACGAGGAGCTGTGCACCGTCGTGCAGACCACCCTCGCTCAGGCCCGCCCGCACGCCGACCAGGTCATGGAGCAGGGCCTGCCCACGAAGGTGTACGAGAACTACGCGCTGCTGCGCTTCCGGGCGTCGTGAGCGCCGCGCGGGGGACGTCCGCCCACCCCGGTCCGCCGATGGACGGTCCCGCCACGGGAACCCGCCGCGCGGCGCCCCCCGCGCTCGACTCCGACCCGACCTGCGCCCGCCCGGCGGAGGCGGCTGGCCACGGCCCCGCCGACCGAGCGGACACCGTCGCCGCACCGCCCCCACCCCCGCCCCCACCGCCGGCCGCCCCGCGGCGCCCGCGAACCCGACGGCACACCGCCGCGCGCCGCGACGACGTCTGGCGGCTGCGCGACGTCGTGCTCGCCTGGCTCGCGGCACGCCTGGTCGTCGGCGCCGCCCTGGCGATGACGAAGTTCATCGCCGACCAGGCCCGTGGCGACCAGGGCGCCCGGTTGCAGACCACGGACCTGCTCGGCTGGGACGCCGGTTGGTACCGCACGATCGCCGAGGCCGGCTACAGCGGCGCCGGCGCGGAGAGCCGACGTTTCTTCCCGCTGCTCCCGACGCTCGTTCGGGCCCTCGACCAGCTGCCGGGCGCCGGCGGGCACAGCGGCGCCGTCCTTCTGCTGATCGTCAACGTCTGCGCGCTCGGCCTCGGCCTGGTCCTGGTCCGGCTGGGCCGCCTGGAGGGCCTGGACGACGCGGCGACGTTCCGCCTGATCTGGTTCACTGCCCTCGCACCTCCCGCGTTCGTGCTCGTCATGGGCTACGCGGAGGCGCTCGCCGGGCTGCTGGCCGTGACGGTGTTCCTCGGCGCCCGCACCCGGCGCTGGGAGCTCGCCGCCTGCGCCGGGCTGCTCAGTGGCCTGTGCCGGCCGCTCGGGATCCTGCTCGCCGTCCCCGTCGCGCTGGAGGCCGCCCGCGGCCTGCCCTGGCCGGGTCTGCGCCGTCTCGGTGCCCCGCCCACGGCTGTGGCGGCGGCCCGGACCGGTGCCCCGGAGATCGTGCGCCGGCTCGCCGCGATCGTCGCGCCGCTCGCGGGCGCGGGGATCTACGTGCTCTGGTCCGCGCATACCTATGGCGACGGGCTCGCGCCGTTCACCCTGCAGCGCGACGCGGCCCGCCACGGCAGCACCGGTAACCCGCTCGCGGTGCTCTGGCATGCCACCCGCGGTGCCTTCCACGGTGAGCTGGGTACCGGACTGCACGTGCCGTGGCTGCTGTTGGCGCTTGCGGGCCTGGTCGTGATGGCGCGCCGGCTACCCGTCTCCTACACCGGGTGGACGGCGCTCGTCCTCGCGGCGGTGCTGACCGGCAGCAACCTCGACTCCGCCGAGCGCTACCTGTACGGGGCGTTCCCGTTCCTGCTCGTCGCTGCCCTGCTCACCGCCCGCCGCGAGATCTTCACGGCGGCGCTCGTCGCCTCCACCGCCGCCATGACCCTCTACGCGACCCTCGCCTTCACCCTCGCCTACGTCCCCTGAGGGGCGCCGCCGGCGGCAAAGGTGAGGTTTCGGTGGGCTGGTACGGCGCGGACCCTTGCGGGAGGTAGCGGGACGGTTAACGTGGTGGGACCGCGCGGTGGTCGGTGGCGCCGGCTCGTCCCGCTGGGCCGTTCCCACGTCCGCCCGTGCCTCGTTGTCCGCCACGTCGAGGTCAGGTCGCATTGGCTGGAGTCGAACTCGAGTACCAGAAGCTGTACCTGCCGCCGGGCACCGACCGCCGGGCGGCCGTCCAGATCCTCACGATGCACGCCGAGTTCGGCGACTGGGAGCTGGAGCGCCTGCGCCTGTTCCCGGACGGGTCGCGCCGCGCGGTGCTGCGCCGCCGCCGGCGCCCAGGCGGTCTCCCCGGCTATCTGCCCACCTGACCCGACCTCCGCCTCATCCCCCGATCTCCGCCTCATCCCCCGACCTCCGCTCGGACCTGGGCCGGCGTGCGTACCTCGACGGCGTCCGGCGCGACGCCGTAGGACTGCAGGTGGCGCCCGGACAGAGCGATGCCCCGGGTGTCCCGGGTCGTGCCGGCGCCACGGTCGACAGCCGGATCGCCCGCGGCGCCGGACTCGAGAGACCAGACGTCGGCGCGGAACCACCGGTCCCGCCAGTGGGTGTCGACGTCGGCACGCAGCTGCAGGAAGCGGCGGCGCAGCACCTGCCGGGCGACCTGCGCGGCACAGCGTGGGCTGCGTTCGAAGCCGCCGGAGGGCTCGGTCCAGTCCGCCGCCCACCGGCCGCCGTCCGTGCTGACCTGCACGAGATAGGCGTAGGTGACCGGCCGGCGGGCGGGGTCGACGTCGGTCGGGTCGTCGAGGCCGAGACCCAGGCTCAGCGCGGACAGTGCGTCGTCGGTCACACCAACCATCATGTCACGCTGAAGCGTCAATGAATTTACGATGAGTAGCGGTTCGCCGGGAACGGCCGGAAAAATTTCCCCGCGGCGCCATCCCATTACTCCCGGTGTCCGCGGGGTAGCGGTCAACACTGTGGACTACAGTGGCGTGGACCATCGCCCGGCGCGGCGACGCTCCCCCGGGGGCGGCCCCCGGCTCAGCAGGCGTGCAGGAAGCGGTCGAGAACGCGGACGCCGAACCGCAGCGCCTCGATCGGCACCCGCTCGTCCACCCCGTGGAACATGCCGGAGAAATCCAGGTCGGCGGGCAGCAGCAGCGGCGAGAAGCCGAAGCAGCGGATGCCGAGCCTGGAGAACGACTTCGCGTCCGTCCCACCGGAGAGCATGTAGGGCACCGGGCGGGCGATCGGGTCCTCGGCGCGCAGCGACGAGGCCATGGCGTCGACCAGCGCGCCATCGAAGCCGGTCTCGACGGCGCCGTCGTGGACGACCCACTCGCGGCGGATGTCCGGCCCGAGGATCTCGTCGAGCTGGCGGAGGAACTCCTCCTCCTGCCCGGGCAGGAAACGGCCGTCGACGTAGGCGACGGCCTCGCCCGGGATGACGTTGACCTTCTCGCCGGCGGCCAGCTGGGTGGGGTTGACGGTGTTACGCAAAGTCGCGCCGATCATCCGGGCGACCGGGCCCAGCTTGGTCACCGTGGAGGCCAGGTCGTCCAGATCGAACTCGGTTCCGAGTGCGTCGCCGAGCTCGCCGAGGAAGACCCGCACTGTCGGAGTGAGCACGAGTGGGAACTCGTGGCGGCCCAGGCGCGCCACCGCCTCGCACAACGCGGTGACCGCGTTGTCGTCGCTGATCATCGAGCCGTGGCCGGCGCGGCCCGTCGCGGTCAGCTTCATCCAGGCCAGGCCCTTCTCGGCCGTCTCGATGAGGTAGAGCCGCAGATCGTCGGAGACCGTGTAGGAGAAACCGCCGACCTCACCGATCGCCTCGGTGCACTCGGCGAACAGACCCGGATGGTTGTCGACGAGCCACCGGGCGCCCAGCACGCCGCCGGCCTCCTCGTCGGCGAGGAACGCGACGACCAGGTCACGGGCGGGGGGACGACCGGTGCGGACGAGGTCGCGGACGACCGCGAGCGTCATCGCGACCATGTCCTTCATGTCGACGGCGCCACGGCCCCACAGAGCGCCGTCGAGCTCCTCGCCCGAGAACGGCCCCACCCGCCACTGACTGGCGTCGGCGGGCACGACGTCGAGGTGGGAGTGCACGAGCAGCGGCGGGCGGGACGGGTCGGCGCCCGCGATGCGGGCGATGACGGAGGTACGGCCCGGCTGCGACTCGAGCAGGGTCGGTTCGATGCCGACCTCGGCGAGCTTGGCGGCGACGTACTCGGCGGCGGGACGTTCATGGCCCTCACCGCCGCCGCGGTTGACCGACTCGAAGCGGAGCAGATCGCGGCAGAGCTCGACCACCTCACGTTCGGCGTCAGGGGCGGTCACCGGCAGGCGCAGGGGGCCGGTCGGGTCGGGTGTGGGGAACGGCTCGCTGGGCATGGCCTCAGTCTGCCCCGCCCGGGACAGGCCCGCCGGGCACGACCCGTACCGCGTAACAGTCCGGTAGCGGCGGCGCAGCACATCACCGTCGACCGCCATCCGCGAAGGGGGCCCACCGTGGCGCTCTACCCGTGCCCACGCACCGATCTCGGCTGTACCGCCGTCACCGCCACGGCCGGTGACCTGGATTACCACTTCCACCTGGCGCACGGCTACCGGGGCGCATGGCGCATCGCCGTGAGCGTCCGCCCGCCGCGCCCGCTGCCAGTCGGACCGCCGCCGGCCCGCCACGTCCCCGACGGCCTCGTCGAGGGCCCGGGCAGCCTCACCCTCGCCGAGCGCCGCGCCGCCCGCCACGATGACACGCCCGACGACGCCCCGCACACGGACAGCCGACGCGACCTCGCCCGCCGCGCGGACGAACCCGCCGGCACAGGGGTACTCGCCGGCACAGGGGTACTCGCCGCAATGCGCCCCTCCGGGACCGGCGGTGAGGCGGCCGGCCGCCGCCGACGCCTGCGCCTGCCGCGCTGAGCCCGCCGGACACGGCGCCCTGTAACGGGGCGATCCGCACGAGCCTCACAGGTCGTCGTAGCGGGGGGGATGTACCGCCGTCTCCTCACCCTCCGGCGTCGTCACGACGAAGTGCCCCGACTCCGGCTGGCGTATCCCCCACGCGGCCACCACCAGTGGCTCACCGGTGAGGGGGTCGTGGGCGACGCGAGCCGGGGCGTGCCGAAGCCGGTGATGATGGCGACACGCGGGACCGAGGTTCCCCTCGCGGGTCTCCCCGCCACGCGAGTGCGGGCGGGTGTGATCAAGATCGCAGGCGACCGACGGCCGGTCGCAGCCGGGGAACAGACAGGTCGGGGTCCGCAGCCGCACGTACCGGGCCAGCGGCGCGGAGGGATAGCGCCGGCGGGAGACCTCGTGGATCGCCCCGTCCTCGGGATCGACCAGGATCCGCCGCCAGGTGCAGCGCTCGCTCGCGGAGATCTCCCGCGCCACCTCGGCGGGGATCGGGCCGTAGCCGGGTACCTCGGCGGGATTCTCGGACAGTCCCAGCAGCGTCGCCACCGACACGATGACCTGCATCTCCACCCGGACCTGGTCACGGTCGCGCCCCAGCAGCAGGTCGACCAGGACGTCGGCGCGCCGCTGGTCGAGATCCCGCTCGTCGCCCGGCACCCAGGCCTTGCGCGCTAGCTGGTCGATGCGGCGAAACGCGGCGAGCATCCGCTCGGCGGGCAGGAGCGCGGACAGCCGTCCCATCCCCTCCTCCTCGGGACGGACTGTGACGCGGCGGGACGCGCAGGCCCTGCGGCGCCGCCGCTGCGCGCCGTCGGGATCCACCCGCGCCACCCGTCGCCGGACCGCGGCCGCGAAGGCACGCCGGCTGGCTCGGCCCCCGCCGTTGTCCAGCACCGGCCCGACGATGTCGGCCACCTGCTCGTCGCTGAGCGGCGCCGTCGCCCGCGCCAGCACGGTCAGGCGTTCCAGGTCGATGCTTCCCGCACCGAGCGCGCACACGGCCTGCGGCATCCGGCGCACGGCTCCCACCGCGAGCGCGAGCCGCCGCTGCGCCTCGGCCGTCTCCCACCGCAGCCGCAGGGCCACCTCGTCGGCCGCGAACTCGTCAAACGCCTGGAAGCCCTGTTCACCCCCGTCCAGCTCCGCTGGGCGCTGCTGGCCGAACCGCGCCAGGACCACCACCTGCGCCGCCTGCCACCGGTCGATCTCGCCCTGGATCATGGCGCACGCCGCCAGACACTCACCCGCGTCGAGATCCGTCACACGACATCCGTCAATGAGCGTCGTATCAAAGATCTCCCTTCCGCTGCCGGCATTCGGATCCACCGTTCCCATCCGCACGGAATGAACGACCGCGCCGGAGGAACTGGAATTCAGGTCCATCATTCCGCCTACCCGAGAGGTCAGCCAGGACAAGCGGCTTTCAGGCCGGCGACCTGGAGAGATGCATCCCCGACCGCCACGCGATCCCACAGCGATCGAACATACATTCGACGATACCCGGCCAGACCACCCCCGACAACCACGGCTTCCGGCCACCACTTCCACAAAGAAAGAGTCTCCCCGTCACATTCTCGCGAATACGGCCGATACCTCGCCGAGAACGACCGCCACAAGGACGAGCGGAATTGTCACGGCACGCGGGCGCCGAGCCCGCCAGCCATCCGGCGACACGCACAGACCTCCACCGGCGCCGGCCGATGGCCGGACATCAGGTGCCCGCGGCGACAGGTCCGGGCAGGATGGACGCCACCGCGCAGGCAGATCCGCAGCCGGAAAGGCGGCCGTCCCATGTCCTCGCAGACGCCCGAGCCCCGCACGATCCTCGAACCCACCTCGGACCACGCCGCCGCACCGCACCACGCCGCCGCACCGCACCGCGGCGCTGCCGGGCCGCGCGGCGCCACCCGAGCACACGAGCACGAGCACGAGCGCGCCGCCGCGGCGTCAACGCCGACCGGCGCGCCGGCGAGCACCGGCCAGACCGAGGTCCTCATCCGGCGGGAGGGCCCCGACGGCCGGCTCGGCCGGCTCACCCTCAACCGGCCCGCGACGATCAACGCTCTGACCACGCCGATGGTCCGGCTGATCGACGACGCGCTGCGCGCGTGGGCGGACGATCCCGGCGTACGCGCGGTGGTCCTCGACGGCGCGGGCGAGCGGGGCCTGTGTGCCGGCGGCGACATGCGGGCGGTGCGGGCGGCCGTCCTCGCCGGACGCCCGCAGGACGCCCGGGACTTCTGGGCGCACGAGTACCGGCTCAACGCCCGCATCCGCAGCTTCCCCAAGCCCTACATCGCGATCATGGACGGTATCGTGATGGGCGGCGGGATCGGCCTGTCCGCGCACGGCAACGTCCGCATCGTGACGGAGCGTTCCGTACTCGCCATGCCCGAGGTGGGCATCGGCTTCATCCCCGACGTCGGCGGCACCTGGCTGCTCGGCCATGACGCGCCCGGCGAGCTCGGCACCCACCTGGCGCTCACCGGCACCCGCTTCGGCGCCGCGGACGCGATCCTCACCGGCCTCGCCGACCACTACCTGCCCGCGGCCCGCCTCCCCGACCTGCTCGACACCCTGCGCGCCGCCGACGACCCCGCCGCCGCCATCCTCTCCTGCGACCTAGGCGCCCACTCCCCGCCGCCGGGCCGCCTGGCCGCCGACCGGGTATGGATCGACGACCTCTATCGCGGCGACGACCTCGCCCGCATCGTCCGCCTGCTCACCCACAGCGTGAAGCCGGCGGCCCGGGACGCCGCCGCGGAGATCGCCACGAAGTCACCGACGTCGTTGACCGTCACCCTGCGCGCCCTGCGCACCGCCGCGTCCATGACGAGCCTGGAGGAGGCCCTCGACCAGGAGTATTCACTGGCCCTGGCGAGCCTGACCAGCGCCGACCTGATCGAGGGCGTGCGCGCTGCCCTCGTCGACAAGGACCGCACTCCCCGCTGGTCTCCATCGCGTCTCACCGCCGTCACCCCGTCCGACGTCGACCGCTTCTTCGCCCCCACCGGACCCGGCCTCGGCCTCACCGCCGCACGGCCGCCCGCGCACGCGGCCCGCTGACGGTCCACACCGACGTCAAACCCGCTGCCCGGGCTGGCCCGGCTCGGCGCCCTGCCATGGACACCCGCCCACGAACGCGGCCAGCCATCCAGGCGCTGACGCTCTCAGCCTGACCGCGCCGGCTCCGCGTCGGCGAGCCGCTGGGCGAGCGCGAGGACGACCTCCTGGTCAGGTGCCAGAGCGACGACGGCAGCCAGACCGTCACGCAGCGCGCGCACGCCCGCCTCACCCAGCTGATCGCGCAGGATCCGCTGGTCAGCCTCGCGGCGCCGGCCGACGACACGGATCGCCTCCCGGGCCCGTGGGGTGAGCGCGAGCGGGGCCCGTCGACGGTCCGCGCGATCGGTGAACCGGGTGAGGTAGTCGCGCCCGACCAGGGTGTCGACGACCTTGCTGACGGCCTGCTTACTGACCGTGAACAGGGCGGCGAGCTCACCCACCGTCGCGACGCCGCCCTCCACCAGCCGCAGCAGCTGCACGTCGGGCGGGCGCAGATCACCGAACCCGGCCTGCGCGAGCGCCGTGGCCGTCCTGGCCCGCCACACCTGGTGGGCGGACGCCAGGACCAGCCCCAGCTCCCAGTCGGCGGGCGTCTCGCCACCGGCACCGGACGGCGAAACGGGGTGGGACGAAGCCATGACAAGAGCGTAACCGTCCTTGACGGTCAACCATAGTTGACTACTATTCCCTCATGCTCCGGTCTGCGTGTTTCGTCCGATTCCTGTCCCGCCGGGCGCTGGCCGTGCTCGGGGGTGTCGTCGCCGTTCTGCTCGCCACCGCCTGCACGACCGACCAGGGCGGCACGCCACCTGGCGCCACCGCGGACTCCGCCACCGCCTGCACGCCGACGAAGCCCGCACCAGCGGCCGGGCCCCACACCATCCGGTTCGGGACGACCGACCGCGCCTACACGCTCGCCCTCCCCGCCGGCTACGACGGCCATCGGGCTCACCCGCTCCTGCTGAACTTTCACGGGTTCGGCGGCAGTATGACCGACCAGGAGGCCAACACGCCGATGGCCCGCTCCGGCACCGCCCGCGAGTACATCGTCGTCACCCCGCAGGCCGCCGGCAGCCCGGCGAAGTGGAACATCCTCGCCCAACAGGGTGACGCCGACGACTACGGCCTCCTCCAGGTGCTGCTCACCGACCTGACGACCCGGCTGTGCGTCGACCGTGACCGCGTCTACGCGACCGGGCACTCCAACGGATCCGCCTTCGCCGGCTTCCTCGTCTGCAAGCCGCCGTACCCCTTCGCCGCCGTGGCGATGGTCTCCGGGGTGGCCCCTGCGTCCTGCCCCGACGGCGGCCCCGCCCCCGCGACGCTGGCCATCAACGGCACCGCGGACGAGACGGTGTCCTACCAGGGCAGCGCCTCGTTCATCGCCGACTACGTCAAGGACTACCACTGCGCCACCACCCCGGACCGGACCTCCCCGGCCGACGGCATCGACCAGCTGCGCTACCGGGACTGCGTCCACGGCACCGAGGTCGTGTTCATCACGGTGGTCGGCGGCACGCACGCCTGGCCCGGCGGCCCGGCCACAGGCGGCGACCGGCCCTCGGCCCACGGCATCTCCCAGGCCGGCCGCACCTTCCCCGCCACCACCACCATCCTCGACTTCTTCGACCACCACCGTCTGGTCGCGACGCCGAGCACGACCGCCGCCACTCCAACAGCCGAACGCTGACGCCGAACGCCGAACGCCGAACGCCGAACGCAATGGTCATCAGGGCAGGAACAGCGGAGCGCCCCGCCGCGCGGCGCACCCGACCTCGAGCCCCGGTGTCCGGGAGAGGATGGCGAGACGGGTCGATGACGGCGCAGGGAGTGCGGATGGCGCGACGGTCATTCGTGCTCGGAGGGACAGGCCAGGTCGGACGGGCGGCCACCCGGCGCCTGGCTGCGCGCCCAGGTCACCGACGCCGCCTGGCGCCGCAGGCTCCCCCAGGCCGCCGCCCTGCCCTGATTGTTCGCCTCCGACGCCGAGGACGCCTTCCTGCGCCGGCTCGCCGGCCCCCAGGACGGCCGCGACCGTCACCACCGAGGATGGTGAGTACGGTCGGCGAATTCGACGCAGTGCACGCAATCCACCATCACGTGGATCCACGCTTTCCCGAGCATCTCCTCCGGTGACACGAGATCGTTGTACCCGATTTCCGATTCGTACGAAGGTGGCATGCTCGGTGAAGGAAACGAGACCGGAGAACGCAACGCCTCGACCGGAGAGCCGCGCCATTCCCCACCCGCACACACCGCTGTGTGAGCACGTCCAGGTGGCGAAGGCAATCTATGACCACGGACAGTTCTATCTGTACACCGATACCTGGGAGGAGGTGGACGTGGTCGGGACCGTGGAGCGCGCGATCACCAGCGACGGCATCGCGCAGGACGGGCCGCTGCTGGTCGTCCTCTCCCCGCACCAGAACAACTTCGCGGTGGCGCTGCGCGTGGAGCGCTGGTCCGCGACGCCACCGGACGACCTGCGCAGCTGGCAGGAGGCGTTCACAGCCTCGATCGACGTCGACACGTTCGGACTGTTGTACGAGTCGACCACGACAGTCCAGAACCTTGAGCTGGAGATTCCGCCCGGCCAGTACTGCGTCCTCATCACCGGCCGCGGATTCGTGCGGCGTGGCTGGCCGGGCTCGACCACACCGGGGGACGAATGGCGTCTGCGTCTGTGGCCGCGCGACGCGGACCCACGCGAACCGGCGAGGTTGAAGGCATGGGACGGCTGAACCGCCGTCGGAGCACGCGGGCCACTACCGGGGCAGGCGATCGACGAGCTCGACGCGGCGGTTGAAGTGCTGGCCGGCGGGGCTGGTGGAGCCGTCCGGGTTGATCTCCTCGACCAGGGGGTGGGCGCTGCCGAGGCCGACAGAGGTAGCCGACACATGGGTGCCTGCGGCGTCACGGGCGCGGGACGAGGTCACCCTGCACGCGACGCAGCCACGCATCGGCGGCGGGGCGGCGGAACGTCAGTCGGCGACGGGACGCAGCCTGGCGGCGAGGGTGTGGATGGCGTCGGCGTCGCGGCCCCGGATCCAGACCTGGGTGGCGTCGCGCTCGAACCGGAGGTGGACCTGCTCGGGGTCGGTGGCGGGCGACCAGCGCCAGGCCGGGGTGCCGTCCGACAGTGTGATCGGCTCCCAGGCCGCGGGGTCCGCCATCTGCGCCCCCCGGGACTGGATGAACGAGACCTGCCGGTCGTGACGAGGGTTCCCCGCGAGATGGGCCACGACCACCGGGCCACCGTCCTCACCCGTCCCGCCGTCGCCGCCCGCCGCGGGCTGCACCACGCCGACCCAGTACTCACCGGGCGGGGCGAGCAGGGTGAAGTCGACCTCTGCGGCCAGCGTTGCCAGCGGACGCGCCGTCCGGATCACCGGCTCGGCCTCCCACGGATCGCCGAGCGTCGCACGGTCGAACACGCCCGTCTCAACACGATCGTCGACGCGCAGGTCACGCAGCGCGAGCCAGGTGGTCTCCTGTCCGTTCCAGGAGGCGACGATCTCCACGAGGATCCCGGTGGCCGCGTCGACGACGAGCTCGAACACGTCGCCTTCGGGCAGGCCGTGGAACTGGCGCAGCATCCGCAGCTCGCCGCCGCGCGCCTCGCCTCGCAGCCGGATCGTCGCCCGACCCTCGCACTCGGTCCGGTCGCTCGCGGCAAGCCGCAGGTGCGACAGCACGAGCCACGGGCGCGGCGGGGCGAGCTCTGGCACCGCCGCCATCCTCACGCGATCAGCGCGGCGACCAGGGTGTCGGCGAGCCAGCGTTCGTAGTCGTCGGGGGACCAGCCGCGGTCGGCCACCAGCAGGCGGTGGACGTCGGGTGAGATGAGGGTCCAGACCGTGTCGCGGGCCTGGTCTGCGTCGAGGCCGGCGCGCAGGCCGCCGGTCGCGGCGAGGTGGGTGACGAGCGCGGTGGCGCCGCGCAGACGTTCCTCGTCGATGGTGGCGGCCAGGGCCTCGAGGTCGGGGTCACCGCCGCCGCGCGCGCCCGCGAGCAGCACGCTGCTCAGTGGCCCGATCCGGTCGGCCAGGGTGCGGGCCACGGCGGCGTAGCGGCGCAGCTTCGACGCCGGGTCGGGGTCGGCGAGCAGCGCCCGCATCTGCGGGCGGGCGGCGAGCGGGACGGGTTCGTCGTCGCCGACCAGCGCGACGTCGTACGTGGCCTTGACCAGGGCGGACTTGGTGCCGAACGCCTTGTAGACGGTCTCGGTCGACACGCCGGCGGCGCGGGCGACGCCGGCCATCGTCGTCGCCCGGTACCCCTGCGCCAGCAGCTGGTCGCGGGTGGCGTCGACGATGCGCGCGCGGGTGCGTCGCGCCTGCTCGGCCCGACCGCGGTTGTCGTACCCGCGACGGTTCCCGGAGTTGGCCTCCACCATCTATTACAGTCCTCCAGTAACGAATACAGTCATGCTGTCTTCAAAATGCTTACCAGACTGACACGAGGTGATCCCATGCAGGACACGCACCCGTTCGAGATGCTCGCCCGACGCAGCATCGAGATCATGGCCACCGGCGACGTCGACGACTTCGCCGACGTCGTGCACCCCCGCGCGGTCAACCGCGAGGCCGCCCAGGAGCCGCCGGCCTGCCGCGACCACGGCCCCGGCGCCTTCCTCGCCACCGCGCACTGGCTGCGCGACGCCTACGCCGACCTGCACTGGGAGATCCACGACACGGTCGTGCAGGGCGACGTGGTGGCGGTGCACTGCACGATGAGTGGCCGCCACGTCCGACCGTTCGTCACCTACGGCGCCGACGGACGGGTCGCGCGCGCCTTCCCGCCCACCGGGCGCTCCTTCGCCACCACCCAGACGCACTGGTTCCGCGTCGCCGACGGGAAGGTCATCGAGCACTGGGCCAACCGGGACGACCTCGGCACCGCAACCCAGCTGGGCTGGGTGCCACCGTCGCCGGCCTACCTGGTCCGCTCGGCGCTGGCCACCCGCCGCGCCACCAGGACGCCCGCCTGAGCCTGGTCGACGCGTTCCGGCGGCGCCGCCCGTACCCGCACCCCCGCCCAACCGTTGCCGGGCTTCGCCCGCCCACCCCCGACATCGCCGGACGCTCCCCATCACGACGGCGGCCAGCCGCCCGGCCGCGTTCTCGCGAGGTCGGGGGTGGAGACTCCCGTCCACGCTGCTGCCGGCCGGCGCGGAACCGGGTGTGCCGCCAGTCACATCCAGGTGTCAGATCAGGTGTTTTCGCGCAAGACGTCACCCCGCCTCGACAGGGACGCTCCTCACATCGACCGGCTCGCCAAGCCGACACCGACAGTTGGGAGAAGGGTGACCGTCACCATGGCCGTCCCGGAGCAGCCAGACGTTCTCTCCGCGGAGTTCGCACGCGACCCCCACACGTACTACAAGATCATGCGCGACCACTACCCAGTGTTGTACCACGAGGCCAGCGGCTACTACTTCGTCAGTCGCTACGAGGACGTGGCCCGGATCTACAAGGACTCCACCGGCTTCTCGAACGAGAACTACGGCTTCCAGATGGAGCCCGTCATCGGTCGGACCGTCATCCAGATGGGCGGCCGGGAGCACACCATCAACCGGCATCTGATCACGCCGGCGCTGCGCGGCAACTACCTCGAGGAGCTGCTCCCCCAGGTCGACGAGCTGGCGACCGAAATGATCGACACGTTCCGATCCTCAGGTCGCGTCGACCTGGCCGAGAACTTCAGCAAGTGGTTCCCGATCAACGTGATCGTGCGGATGCTCGACCTGCCGAGGGAGGACCTGCCGAAGTTCCACGACTGGTACTCGTCGCTGATGGCGTTCCTGTCGAACCTGACGAACGACCCGGACATCCACGCCTGGGGCATGCGCACCCAGCGGGAGTACCCCGCCTACATCCTGCCGATCATCGCCGAACGGCGGCGCAATCCCGGCACCGATCTGATCTCGCGCCTCACGCAGGCCGAGATCGAGGGCGAACAGTACTCCGACGAGCAGATCAAGGCGCTGATCGGCCTGCTGCTGATCGCCGGCGGCGAGACCACCGACAAGTCGATCGCGAGCACCCTCAAGTACCTGATCATGCATCCCGAGCAGCTGGAGGCCGTGCGACGGGATCCCACGCTCGCGACCCGCGCGCTCGTCGAGACTCTTCGCTACCACCCGCCGGTCCAGATCATCCTGCGCACGACGACCGACGACGTCGACGTGGCGGGAACGGTGATCCCGGCGGGCAGCGTCGTCGGCTGCGTCAACGGCGCGGCCAACCGGGACGAGCGCCGGTTCGACGACCCGGACACCTACAACATCTTCCGCGAGGACATCAACATCCGGCAGGCCTTCGCCGGCTCGGCCGACCACATCGCCTTCGCGCTCGGCCGTCACTTCTGCGTCGGCTCGCTGCTGGCCAGGCGGGAGGCCGAGACGGCCATCAACCAGATCCTCGCCGCGATGCCGGACATCCGCTTCGCCGACGGCGTGGTGCCGCCCGACGTGGGCCTGTTCACCCGCGGCCCCGAGTCGCTCGTCGTGGAGTTCACCCCCGCCACCTGACGGCTGCCTCGCGGGCACCGCCATCCTCTCGGCAAGGACACGCAATGACTACCACCATCGAAAGTCCTTCCTTCGCCTCCAGCGAGACCTCGCTCCCGCGTTACCGGATGTTCATCGACGGGCAGTGGGTCGACACCGCGGACCAGTACGTCCTCGTCAGCCCGGCCACCGAGGAGCCGATCGCCACCGCGGCCAGGGGCGGCATCGAGCATGCCGATGCCGCCGTGGCGGCGGCCCGCCGCACGTTCGAGCAGGGGGTGTGGCGCGACCTGCCGCCGGCGCGGCGCGCCGCGGTGCTGGAGGCCGCCGCCGACGCGCTCGAGGCCCGCTCCCAGGAGCTGGCCACGACGGCCACCCGCGAGGGCGGCGCACCGCTGTACCTGTCCCTGGGCCTGAACGCGATCACGCCCATCTCCAACCTGCGCTACTTCGCCGAGCAGGCCCGCGCCTACCGGTTCGAGGCGCCCGGGCCGCTCGTCGGCGGCATCGCGCACTCCGGCGTCGTCCGCCGCGAGGCGATCGGGGTCTGCGCGGCCATCGTGCCCTGGAACTTCCCGCTGGCCCTCGCGGTGTGGAAGATCGGTCCCGCCCTCGCGGCCGGCAACTCCGTGGTCCTCAAGACCGACGAGAAGACCCCGATCGGCGCCTTGGAGCTCGCGCGGGAGTTCCAGGCCGCCGGTCTCCCGGACGGCGTGTTCAACGTCGTCACCGGCGACGGCGAGACCGTCGGCGCCCACCTCGCCACCCATCCCGACGTGCGCAAGATCGGCTTCACCGGCTCGTCCGAGGTCGGCAAGAAGGTGGCCGCCGCCGCGGCCACGAGCAACCTCAAGCGGGTGACGCTCGAACTGGGCGGCAAGAGCCCGAACATAGTGCTGGACGACGCCGACATGCGCACCGCGGTCGACGGCGCGATCTGGGCCTTCCTCATGCACGCCGGGCAGGCCTGCGAGTCCGGCACGCGCCTGCTGCTGCCGCGTGCGATCCACGACCGGTTCGTCGCGCGGCTCGTCGAGCGACTGGGCGACGTCAGGATCGGGGATCCGCTCGATCCCGCCACCACCCTCGGCCCGCTGATCAGCGCGGAGCAGCGAGACCGGGTCCTGCGCTACGTCGAGCTGGCCCGCCAGGAGGGCGCGACCGTCGCCTGCGGCGGCCGGGTGCCGCCGGGGGTCGACGCGGGCTACTGGGTGGAGCCGACCGTCCTCACCGACGTCACGAACGACATGCGGGTCGCCCGGGAGGAGATCTTCGGGCCCGTCCTGTGCGTCCTGCGCTACGACACGGTCGACGAGGCGATCGCGATCGCGAACGACAGCGACTTCGGCCTGTCCGCCGGCGTGTGGAGCGCCAGCGTGGACGCCGCCCTGGACGTGGCCCGCCGCCTGGAGGCCGGGTCGGTGTGGATCAACGACTTCCACATGGCCAACGAGAACTACGCCTTTGGCGGGTTCAAGCAGAGCGGGATGGGCCGCGAGCTCGGCGCGAACGCGCTCGACGCCTACACGGAGCCCAAGTCCGTCCAGGTCAGCCTGGAGCCGGACCTGCGGAAACGGGCCTACGGCCTGGCGCTCCCGACGCCGGCGCCCGACTGGGACTGACCTTCCCGGCCCCGGCTCGGCCCCCTCTCCCACCCCCTCCCCGCCTCAGCGCGGACCCCACGACGCACCTGCGCCATCCGGCGCGCAGGAAGGAAAGGACGACTCACGTGAAGACCAAGGCTGCGGTCCTCTACGAGGCAGGCAAGGCGTTCGAGATCGAGGAGCTCGAGATCGTCCGGCCGGACGCCGAGGAGGTGCTCGTCCGCTACGACTACTCCGGTCTGTGCCATTCCGATCTCCACATGGTGAAGGGCCACCTGCCCTTCCGTGCCCCGATGGTCTTCGGGCACGAGGGCGCGGGCGAGATCCTCGAGGTCGGGTCGCACGTCACCGGATTCGCCCCCGGCGACCATTTCGTCGCGTCGTTCTACCCCGTGTGCGGGCGGTGCCGCTGGTGCGCGACTGGCAACTCGCGGCTGTGTGACCTGGGCGCGAACGGCCTGGAGGGCTTCCTTCCCGGCGGGCGTTTCCCGTTCACCGGCCGCAACGGCGACTACGGCTCGATGATGACGCTCGGCACCTTCAGCCAGTACGCGACCGTGCACCGGAACTCGATCGTCAGGATCGACGGCGACCTCCCGCTCGACAAGGCCGCTCTGGTCGGCTGCGGGGTGCCCACCGGCTGGGGTTCCGCGGTCAACTCGGCCGAGGTCCGCCCGGGTGACACCGTGGTCGTCTACGGGATCGGCGGCATCGGCATCAACGCGGTGCAGGGCGCGGCGTACGCCGGGGCGCAGCACCTGGTCGCCGTGGATCCGGCGCCGAACAAGCTGGAGTACGCCAAGCGTTTCGGGGCCACCCACACCGCTGCGACCGCCGCCGAGGCGCAGGAGCTGGTCCGCCAGCTCACGCACGGGGTGGGCGCGGACAGCGCCATCATCACGGTCGACGAGCTCGTCGCCGACGTCGTGGCGGCCGCCGCCGAGGTGATCTCCAAGGGCGGCACCGTCGTCATCACGTCGATGGGTCAGTACGAGGACGAGACGATCAGGCTCTCCGGGGTGCAGTTGGCGCTGTGGGGCAAGCGGATCCAGGGCTCGCTCTACGGCGGGTGCAACCCGCTGTACGACATCCCGAAGCTGCTCTCCCTCTACCGCACCGGGCACGTCAAGCTGGACGAGCTGATCACCAACGTCTACTCCCTGGAGCAGGTCAACCAGGGCTACGACGACCTGATGGCGCACAGGAACATCCGCGGGATCATCGCCCACGAGCACTAGCCCGGGGTGTGGACTCCCGCCGCGGCGCAGGACAGGTCGGGTCCCGCACGGGCGCGGGACCCGACCGCACCCGCCACGGCGCCGGCGGGCGGCCGGCGCCCGTCCGCGTCAGCTCCCGGACTCGACCGGCTCCCGGCGCGCCATCCACACCGCGACCTGGGAGCGGGAGCGGAAGTTCAGCTTGGCGAGGATCCGGTTCACATGGCCCTCGACGGTGCGCCGGGAGATGGTGAGCGACGCGGCGATGTCGGCGTTGCTCAGCCCCTGGTAGATCAGGCGGCTGATCTCCCGCTCGCGGGCGGTCAGCGCGTCCTGGCGGGACAGCCCCACCGGGGTGAGACGGTCGGGTCCGACGCAGGTGTCCAGGACGAAGGCGGCGGCCTCCACGACCTCCAGCTCGCGGCCCGCGGCGAACTCGCGCTCGTAGGCGTCGGCGCCGATCGCCTGCCGGATCCTCGCGACGTACCGGGCACGCCGCGCCGTCAGCAGGGTCGATCCGAACAGTGGGTGCCGGCCGCCCATCGCGCGGCACAGGGTGTGGCCGATCCCCAGCAGCCGGGCCGCGTAGGCCATCCGGCCCAGGTCGGCCGCGTTCCAGGCCATGATCTCGACGCAGGCCGACGCGCCCAGCCAGTCGCACAGGGCGGCCTTGGCGGTGAGGGCGGTGCGCAGGGACACGACGGACCGGGACGCCTGCCCGGCGAAGTGGTCGAGCAGCCCGCGGTTCCAGCGGGCCCAGGAAGCGGCCCACCGCTCGTCGTGGGCCTCCGCCCGCGCGACCGCCGCGTCGCACTGGCGGCGCGCCTCGTCGAGGCGGCCGGCCAGGCAGTGGGCCATCGCGAGCTGGGCGCCGCACAGGATGCTCAGCGCGCCCTGCTCACTGGCCTCGCGGTGGTGGCGCTCGGCCTCCTCCAGCAGCCGCATGGCGCCCTCGGTGTTGCCGTCCAGCTCCTCGAGCGTGCCGAGGAACTGGGTGGCGGTCGCGGTCGCCACCCGGTCGCCGAGGGCCCGGCCCATGTCCCGGGCCGTCTCCAGATGCAGGCGCGCGTTCGCCTTGTCGCCCTGGACCATCTCGTACCACCCGAGCACCCACAGGGCCTTCGCCCGGGCCGGCGTGGACTCGGGGTTCTCCTCCAGGGCGCGCTGCAGCCAGCGGCAGCCGTCGCGCAGGTGTCCGCAGGCGTTCCAGTAGAACCACAACGCGCCGGTCATCTCCAGGCCGACCAGCCGGTCGGCATCGCGCGACAGGGAGTAGTCGACGGCGGAGCGGATGTTGGGCAGCTCCCCCTGCAACCGGCGGACCGTGACGAGCTGCTCGTCCCCGGTCGAGGTGTGCGTGCTCGCCAGCGCGAGGCCCAGGTAGTAGTCACGGTGCCGGCGCCGCCACGTCTCCCGCTGCTCGCAGCGTTCGAGCCCGAACTCGCGCAGGCTCTCCAGCAGGCGGTAGCGGTGGGCGCCCTCGATCACGTTGCAGGTCACCACCGATTTCTCGACCAGGTTCCCGATCAGCGCGACCACGTCGTCCCCGGTCAGGCCGTCGCCGGCGCAGACCTCCCGGGCGGCGGCGAGGCCGAACGATCCGCTGAAGACCGCCAGCCGGCTCCACAGGGCCTGTTCCCGGTCGGTGCACAGGTCGTGGCTCCACTCGATCGCCTTGCGCAGCGTGTGGTGACGGCTGGGCCCGGTCTCGTTGCCCCGGTCGAGGACCCGGAAGATCGGTACCTCGTCGGAGAGCATCTGCGGCAGGTCGAAGGCGCGGGTGCGCACCGCGGCCAGCTCGATGGCCAGGGGGATGCCGTCGAGCCGGCGGCAGAGGTCACCGACCATCCGCAGCCGCGCGTCGGTCACGGCGAACTCCGGCGCGACCGACAGCGCGCGGTCCAGGAACAGCTGGACGGCGTCGCTGTCGATGCCGGGGTTCGACGCCGGCGCCGGGAGACTGAGCGGAGGAACCCGCCAGGTGCGCTCGCCGAGGATACCCAGCGGTTCCCTGCTCGTCGCGAGCACCCGGGCGCCGGGCGCCAGCGGCAGCAGCGCGCCGATCAGGCGCCCGCACGCCGCCAGGACGTGTTCACAGTTGTCGAGCACCAGCAGGACCTCACACTCGGCCAGCGCCGTGGCGAGGCTTCGCGGCGACTCGCCGCCGTCCAGCGCCAGGCCCAGCGCCCCGGCGATCGTGGTGAAGACCTGGTCGCCCTGGGCGACCTCGGCGAGCTCCACGAAGACGACGGAGTCCGCCAGGTCGCCCGCCGCCCGGCGCACGACCTCCTTGGCTAATCGCGTCTTGCCGACGCCACCCGGCCCGGTCAGGGTCATCAGCCGCCCGGCCGCGAGGAGCTCCGCGACCTGGGCGCACTCCCTGTCCCGGCCGACGAACCGGGTGAGGTCGGCGGGGACCTGCGAACGCGTCATGACAGCTCCGACCTGAGGCCCCGCGATCCTTCCCGGCCCCCGAACGCGCGACGACGGAGAACCTGATCCAGAAGACTCGATCGGGGCAACCGATTCACACTCATCCTGATGAGTGACGTTAATCACTCGATACAGCTTTTGCTACTGGTCACGGCCGGGGAGGGTGCGGACCGGCCGTGGTCGCCGTGGTCTCAGCACCGCTCGACGATCGTCGCGTTGGCCATGCCGCCGCCCTCGCACATCGTCTGCAGCCCGTAGCGGCCGCCGGTGGCCTCCAGATAGTTGATCATGGTTCCCAGCAGGCGGGTCCCGGAGGCGCCCAGCGCGTGGCCGAGAGCGATCGCGCCACCCCGGGGGTTCAGCCGGTCGGGATCCGCGCCGAGCTCGCGCCGCCACGCGAGCGGGACCGGCGCGAAGGCCTCGTTGACCTCGTAGACGTCGAGGTCGTCGAGGGTCAGCCCGGCTCGGGCGAGGACCTTCCTCGTGGCGGGGATCGGCGCGGTCAGCATGAGGATCGGGTCGTCCCCGGCCAGCGCCATGGCGTGCACGGCGGCGCGCGGTGACAGGCCGAGCCGCGCGGCGGTGTCCTCCCCGACGAGCAGCGCGGCCGAGGCGCCGTCCGTGAGGGGCGAGGAGTTGCCCGGCGTGATACTCCACGCGATCTCGGGGAACCGCTCCACCATGTCCGCGGTCGCGAACGAGGGCCGCAGCGCGCCCAGGCCCTCGGGAGTGGTGCCCGGCCGGATCGTCTCGTCGGCGCGGACCATCTGCTCTGAGCCGTCCGGGTGGCGGACCGTCACCGGCACGATCTCGTCGGCGAAGCCACCGCGCTCGGCCGCGGCCGCGGCCCGCCGGTGGGAGCCGGCGGCGTAGGCGTCCAGCTCCTCCCGCCCGAAGCCCCAGCGCCGTGCGACGAGCTCCGCCGACACTCCCTGGTTGACCAGGCCCGGCGCGTACCGCCGGTGGATGCGCTCCCCGTACGGATCGAGGCCGATCGTCGGCGCGCCGATGGGCACCCGGCTCATCGACTCGACCCCACAGGCGACCGCGACGTCGTACGAGCCCGCCATGATGCCCTGCGCCGCGAAGTGCACCGCCTGCTGGCTGGAACCGCACTGCCGGTCGATCGTCGTCGCCGGGACGCTGTCGGGCCATCCCGACGCCAGCACCCCCTGGCGGCCGATATTGACCGCCTGCTCCTTCGCCTGGCCCACACAACCGGTGATCACGTCGTCGATCAGCGCCGGGTCGATCCCGGTCCGCTCCACGAGCGCACTGAGCACCGTCCGCAGCAGCTCGACCGGATGGCACGCCGAGAGCGCGCCGCCGGGTTTGCCCCGCCCGGCGGGGGTCCGAACGACGTCCACGATGACGGCCCTGCGCATGGTGGTTCCCCTCTGCTCCCGGTCGGGTCGCGCGGCGACGGTCATCGCCGGCGCGACCACTTGTGGATGTTGTTGCGCTGGATCGCCGACGAACCGCCGATGATCGGCATCAGCAGGACGTCGCGGACGTAGCGCTCCACATCGACGTCGGCGACGTACCCGTAGGCACCGAGGATCGTCTGAGCGGCGAGCACGACCCGCTTGCCGGCCTCGGTGACGAACAGCTTCGCCATGGACGTCTGCACGCCACACGGCTCGCCGCGGGCGGCCCGCTCGGCGGCGTCGTCGAGGACCAGGCGCGAGGCGTACAGGTCGACCCGCATGTCGGCCAGGCTGTGCGCGACCGACTGGTGCCGGACGACCGGCACGCCGAACTGCTCGCGCTGCTCGGCGTAGACCGCCGCGTCCTCGTAGGCGGCGCTCCCCAGGCCCAGCGCCATGGCGGCGACCTCGAGCTTCTCGATGTCGAGGCCGGATCCGGTGATCATCGACCAACCGTTGTTCCAGCCGTCCGCGCCCCCCATCAGCAGCCCGGCGGGCACCCGGACGTCGTCGAAGGTGACGTCGGTCGTCTGGCTGCCCTTGACGCCCATCGCGTCGATCGGCGTGATGGTCACGCCGTCGGCGTCGGGTGGGACGAGGACGAGGCTGAGGTTGTGGTAACGCGCGCCGTCGGGGTCGGAGTTCGCCAGCGTGTAGATGTAGTCGCTGATGCCCGCGCCGGTGCAGAACCGCTTGGCGCCGTTGACGACGAGCTCGTCGCCGTCGCGGCGGACCGTGGTCCGCACGCTGGCCAGGTCGGCACCGACGTCGGGCTCGGTCCAGCCGTAGGCGAACAGCATCCGTCCGGCGGCGATCTCGGGCAGCCACCGGGCCTTCTGCTCCTCGCTGGCGCAGTCGACGACCGTCATCCCGGCGTAGCAGCTGGCCATGATGTACGGGATGGCGACGGCCATGCTCCGCTTCGACAGCTCCTCGATCACCATCAGCGTGGCGTGGATGTCGCGGCCGGCGCCTCCGTGTTCCTCGGGGATCGCCAGCCCCATCACCCCCAGCTCGGCCAGCGCGTCGAAGACGTCCCGGGGGAAGCGCGCCGCCTTGTCCCACGCCGCGGCGTCGGGGCGGGGCATGCGCTCGGCCACGAAACGGCGCAGGATCGTCCGGAGTTCGAGCGCCTCCTCGCCGAGGTAGCGGCTGGTGTCGGTGGGCATCGCCGTCGTCCTCAGCGTCCCGCTCCGGCGGCCTTGTAGGTCTCCCGGGCGATGATCGTCTTCATGATCTCGCTGGTGCCCGCGCCGATCTCGTGGTGCTTGGCGTCGCGGTAGAGCCGAGCGGCGGGGTACTCCTCCATCAGCCCGTAGCCGCCGAGGATCTGGACCACCTCGCGCGAGGCCTCGACCGCCACCAGGGAGCTGTGCAGCTTGATGATCGCCGCGGACCGGGTGACCTCCTCGCCCCGCTCCAGCTCGCGGATCAGGTGGTAGAACATCACCCGGGACGTCTCCACACCGGTGGCCATCCGGGCGATCTTGTCCTGGGTGAGCTGGTAGGACGACAGCGCCTGCCCGAACACCTCCCGCTGGCTGGAGTACTCGACCGCCAGCTCCAGGCAGGCCTGGGCGATGCCGGTGTTCGACGCGCCCTCGAAGACCCGTTCCAGGTCGAGGCCCTCGAGCATGTAGTAGAAGCCCATGTCGACCTCGCCGAGCACCTGGCCCGCCGGGACCCGCACGTCCTCCAGGAAGACCTCGGCGGTCGGCGAGCTGCGCAGCGACAGCTTGTCGAACGGCCTGCCCACCGACAGTCCCGGCGTGTCCTTCTCGACGAGGAACGCGGTGCCGCCGCGGGCCCGGCGGTTCTCGCCGCTGGTCCGGGCGAACACCAGGAACACGTCGGCGATGGGGGCGTTGGTGATGAAGGTCTTGGAGCCGTTGACGACCCACTCGTCCCCGTCGAGCCGGGCGGTCGTGCGGGGGCTCAGCGCGTCCGAGCCGCCGTGCGCCTCGGTCAGGCAGATCGACGCCGAGGACGTGCCCGCGATGAGGGGCACGAGATACCGGCGCTTCTGCTCCTCGGTACCACGCTGGATCAGGTGACGCGCGATGAGGCTCATGTTCACGAACAGCGTCGCGTCGAGACCGGCGTCCACCCGCGCGGTCTGCTCCGCCACGATGGCGCGGCTCATCAGGCTTCCGCCCCCGCCGCCGTACTCCTCCGGGGCGAAGCAGCCCAGCAGCCCCTGGTCCCCCATCAGCTTCAGCAGCTCGGCCGGCGGGCGCCCGGCCCGCTCCATCTCGGGCACGATCGGCCTGACGTGCGTGTCCATGAACTGGCGCACGACCGCCTGGAACTCGCGCTCCTCCTCGGTCAACAGCGACTGGGCCACGGAACCGTTCACGATCTCCCTCTTTTCTGGCATGGGGTCTGCGGGCGCGGGTCTGCCGGCGGGGGCCGTCGGTCAGAGCCCGAACAGGGTGCGGACCCGGTCGGTGTCGGCGTCGGCGAGCCGCTGGGTGTAGCCGGCGCGGCTGGTCGGGGGCAGGCCGCCCCTCTGGGTCAGCTCGACGCGCAGTTCGAGGGTCTTGAGACCGACGCTGAGGGTCTCGAAGACCGGAATGCCGCCGTCGATGCTGTGCAGGCCGGCGGCCGCCGCCATGGTGCTCAGGCCGGCCGAGCCGATGACGATGGCGCCGGCGCCCGCCTCGACCAGCGCGTCGGCCTGGCGGCGGATGTCGTCCACCACGAACGCCGGATCGGCGAAGCCCTTGGTGAACGCCGTGGCCGACGGGGTCTCGATCCGCCGCACCCCCACACACCGGTCCAGCAGGCCGTTGCGCGCGATCAGGCTGTGGCAGGTCTCGGCCCAGGCGCGGTCCTCGACGGTCACCACGCCGAACCGGTAGGCGTACGAGCTGGCGAGATGCAGCGTCGCCTCCCAGGGGCCGACCACGGGGACGTCGACCAGGGTCCGCGCCTCGGTGATGCCGGGGTCGCCGCTGCAGGCCACCATCGCGCCGTCGACCCCGCCGCGCGCGGCGTCCAGGATGTTGTGGATCACGTCGACCGCGTTCAGCAGGTACGGATAGCCAAAGACGGTGTCGGAGGCGCGCCGCAGCCGGGCCCAGCGGTGGACGATCTCGGTGTCCGGGCGCTTCACCCGGTTGAAGACCTCGGTGACCATCTCGGTGTACGGCTCGGAGCCACGCTCGGCGTTGATGTGCACGACCGCCAGTCGCATGTCGCATCTCCCTGAGATAAAATCAAGCGCTCGTTCGATAATGCGGGACGGATATGCGCGGGTCAAGACCCTTCCGTCCGCTCAGCGCAGAGCGCCGACCGACAGGCCTCCGCAGACCGTCAGGGTCTGCCCGGTGATGTAGGCGGAGTCCGGCGAGAGCAGGAAGGAGACGGCGGCCGCGACCTCCTCCGGGAGCCCCGCGCGGCCGGCCGGGATCTGCGCCACCTGGGACGCCTGGAACTCCGCCGGCGCGCCCAGGAACATGCCGGCCGCGATCACCCCGGGCTCGACGCAGTTGACCGTCACCCCACGGCGGGCCAGCTCCAGGGCCGCCGACCGGGTCAGCCCCTCGATCCCGCCCTTGGCCGCGCTGTAGCTGATCCCGGCGACGACGCCCCGCGCCGCCACCGAGCTCGTGTTCACGATCCGGCCGAAGCCGGCGGCCTTCATCCCGGGCGCGAAGGCCCGCACCGTGTGCATGGTCGCGAACAGATGCGTGCGCAGCACCACGTCGAAGTCGGCGTCGGACAGCCGGGAGAGCACCGCGTTGCGCACAGCGCCGGCGAGGTTCACCAGGCCGGTGGCCGGTCGGCCGAGGCTCGCCGCGACCTCGCCGGTGAGCTCGTCGACCCGGCCCGGGTCGCTGAGGTCGGCCACGAGCGCGACGGCCCGGCCCCCGGCCGCGGTGATGGACTCGGCCACCGCCCGCGCGCCCGGCTCGGCGATGTCGACCACCGCGACGCTCCAGCCGTCTCCGGCCAGCCGCCGCGACACCGCCGCGCCGAGACCGCCCCCGCCCCCGGTCACGACGGCGACTCCCCCGTTCCCCAAGCCGCCGACCCGCCCGTCCCCCGAGCCGTCCGCGCCGCCCCGCTCAGCCACGCCGCTCACCGCCGCTCGTACACGGGAGTGCGGCGTTCGAGGAAGGCGGTGATGCCCTCCCGATGGTCCGCGGTCTCGAACAGGGCGGAGAAGATCTCGACCTCGCGGCGGTGCCCCTCGTCGAGGGAGTGTCGCAGGCCGTGGTTGGCCGACCGTTTGGCCGCCTCGACGGCCAGCGGGCCGGCCGCGTTGATCCGGGCCGCGCACGCCAGGGCGGTCTCGACGGCCGTCCCCCGGTCGCACACCTGGTCGACGAGGCCGAGGCGGGCCGCCTCGGTGGCGCTCAGCCGGTCGCCGGTGAACAGCAGGCGCTTCGCCGTCCCGGCCGCGAGCGCCGAGAACAGCATCTGGGTGCCGCCCGCGCCGGGGATCAGCCCGAGCCGCACCTCGGTGACGCCGATCGTGGCCTGCTCCTCGGCGAGGGCGAAGTCGCAGGAGAGCAGGAGCTCCAGGCCACCGCCGAGAGCGTGCCCGTTGACCGCGGCGATCACCGGTACTCGCAGGTCGAACAGCACGTTCTGCATGCGCTGCACCCGCAGGGCCATGTCGGCGGCGCCCTGGCGGTCGATCTCGGTGAAGTAGCGGATGTCGCCGCCCGCGACGAAGCACCGTCCCTGGCCGGTCAGGATCATCGAGCGCAGCGTGGTGTCCGCCGCGATCTGCTGGGCGGCCCGCTCGATGTCGGCCGCGACGTCGGGGTGCAGGGCGTTCACCGGGGGGTTGGCGATGGTGACGACGCCCGTGGCGCCGACCCGCTCGAACCGGACATACTGGTAGCTCATCTGGAGCGTCTCTCCTCACTTCTCCCGCGACGGGTGGGCTTCGGGGTCAGAGCATCCGGCGGACGACGGGCATGGGCAGCAACCGCAGCCCGGCGGCGAAGACCAGCCAGGGCCAGCGCGGCACGCAGGCGTCGCGGACCTCCCGCTGGATGGCGTCGACCATCGCCGCGGTGCCGACGTCGGCGTCGGTCAGCAGCGGGTGGCGCCGCCCGGTCCGGGCCTGCATCTCCGAGTCGATGTAGCCCGGCCGGATCGTCGACACCGTGATGGGCAGTCCCCGGGCCCGCACGTCGGCGCGGATGCCGTCGGCGACGTGGGTGAGCGCCGCCTTCGAGGCCGCGTACACGTTCATCGGCCCGGGCAGGCCGCGGGCCGCGACGACGGAGGAGATCACCACAAGCTGGCCCCGACCCTGCTGGTAGAGGACGCGCATGGCGGCCTCGCACTGGGCGATGCCGCCCACGACGTTCGTAGCCGCGGTGTCGCGGTTGCCGCCGAAACGTCCCTCGCCGAGCGTCGAGCCCTTGCCCAGGCCGGCGTTGACGACGATCCGGTCCAGGTGCCCGAGGCGCCGCGCCGCGGCGTCGAACGTCGTGAAGACGGCGTCGTGCTCGGTCACGTCCAGGGCGTAGGGCACGACGGTCCGGCCCGGGTGCTCGGCCTCGAGAGCGTCACGGAGCTCCTCGAGCCGGTCGAGGCGACGGGCCGTGATCGCGAGGTCGGCGCCCCGGGCGGCGAAGATCCGGGCCATCCCGGCGCCCAGACCGGCACTGGCCCCGGTGATGAGCACGGTCTCGGTCATGACGGTCCCGGTGCCGGCTCGCCCGCCCGGGCGAAGACGGGGACCACGCGGCCGGCCCGCTCGGCGAATCCCAGCTCCAGGCGAGCGCCGATGGCCAGGCCCACGACGTCCCCCACGACGTCCCCCACGACGTTCGACATCATCACTGGCCCCTCGTCGAGGCGCACCAGCGCCACCACGTACGGCGCGTGCTCGGCGAACGCCCCGCTGCCCCGGTGGACCACGCTGAACGACTGCAGGACCGCGCCGCCGCCGGGACGCCGCCACTCGAGCGCGCCCGTCGGGGCCCAGCAGTGCGCGCAGAGGCTGCGCGGGTAGAACTGCCAGGCGTCGCAGGACGTGCAGTGCTGCAGCCAGAACTCCCGGCGCGCGCAGCCGTCCCAGAAGAAGGCGGCCACGTCGGCGGCCGGGTCGGCGGCCGGGTCGACCGTCCGGGAGACGGCCGGACCCGCGCCGGGGGTGCCGGTGGCGCCGCTGTCGCTCATCATGACCTCCCCAGGACCGCGAACCCGTTGGTCGCGAGCCAGCTGCCCTGTCCGTGCACGAGCCCGAGCCGGGCGTCCGGCACCTGTCGCGCACCCGCCTCGCCGCGCAGCTGGGTGACCGCCTCGACCACCGAGTCGAGTGCCGCGCCCATGCCCGGGTGCCGGAAGGCCAGCGTGCCGCCGTGGGTGTTCACCGGCAGCCGGCCGCCGATCTCGAGGGCGCCGTCCTCGACGAACGCGCCGCCCTCGCCCGGCCCGCAGAACCCGAGGGACTCCAGCAGGATCAGCGGGACGATCGTGGCCGGGTCGTAGAACTGCGCGAAGTCGAGGTCCGCGAGCGTTACGCCGGCCTGGCGCAGCGCGAGGTCCCCCGCCTGGCGGATGTGGGGGAAGTGCGTCAGGCTCGGCGCCTGGGACAGGCTCATGAACGCGCTCGCCTCGCCGTACCCCAGCAGTGTCACCGAGCGGGCGTCGACGCGTTCCCGGGACACGACGAAGCCCTGCGCCCCGCCAGTGGAGATCAGCGCCAGCATCGATCGCGTCAGCGGCGTCGACACCACGGTGTCGGCGACGACGCCGGCGACGGTCAGCTCGCCGGTGACCTCGGCGTGCGGGTTGAGCAGGCCGTGTCTGCGGATGCTGACCGCGACCTGGGCGAGCTGCTCCAGGGTGGTGCCGTGGTCGTGGATGTGCCGGGCGGTCATGAGCGCGAACGCCGTCGGGATCAGCGGGCCGAACGGCCGCTCGTAGACGGCGTCGAAGCTCTTCATGTAGAGCTCGATCGCCCCCTCCAGGCCGAGAGTGGTGGCGAAGGTGTCGGCCGACAGCACGAGCACGGTGCTGGCGAGGCCGGCGTGGATGGCCGAGCGGGCGATGTGCAGGACGTCGGTGGCCGGCCTGCCGCCGTAGGGGGCCATCGCCGTGTAGACGGTTCCCAGACCCAGGTACTCGGCGACCTCGGCGGGATTGCACTCGAACGGCTGCGGGATCGAGGAGGACAGAACGAGACCGTCGACGTCCGAGCGGTCGAGACCCGCGTCGGCGACGGCGCCGGTGGCCGCCGCCGCGAGCAGGTTGCGGTACGCCGGGGCCGGCCGGCCGCGGCCGACGATCTCCTGCGCCGCGCCGGCGATGTGGACGGGGGCGCTCCGAGCGGCGCTCATCCGGCGGCTCCCGCCACCGGGCGCCGGGCATCGGGCCGGCCGTTCACGCCCGCTCCTCGAGCAGTCCGTCGGCGAGCTGCTGGCGCAGCACGAACTTCTGGACCTTCCCGGAGGCCGTGCGTGGGAGCTGGCTGACCACGACCAGGCGCTGCGGCCAGAACGGCTTCGCCATGCCGGCCTCCTCCAGGAAGGAGACGAGGGCGTCCAGGGTGAGCCCGCGGTCGGCCCCGTGCGCGACGACGACGGCGCAGACCCGCTCGCCGAGCCGGTCGTCGGGATAGGCGACGACCGCGACCTCCTGGATCTGGGGGTGCTGGTAGAGCACGCTCTCGATCTCGACGGCGGAGATGTTCTGGCCGCCGCGGATGATGATGTCCTTGCTCCGGCCTGCGATGCGGATCGCGCCGTCGGGGAGAACCGTGCCAAGGTCGCCGGTGTCGTACCAGCCGTCGGCGGTGAACGCGTCCGCGGTGAGATCACTGCGGCCGAAGTAGCCGGCGAACACCCCGGGGCCGCGCACCTGCAGGTTGCCGACAGTGCCGGCGGGCACGGGGGTCAGGTCGTCGTCCACCACCCGGGTCTGCTGCCAGGGCACCGGATAGCCGTCGCTCGCGTCGAGCACGTCCGGCGGGGCGCCGAGGTGGTGGATGCTGGCGATCCCGGTCTCGGAGCACCCCCACAGCGGCACCAGGCTCGTCGCGAAGATCCGGTCCATCTCGATCGCGACGCCGGGCGGGATCGACGCGCCGCCGCAGGCGAAGGCCCGCAGCCGGCTGGCCAGCGGCAGGTCCCGGCGCTTCTGCGCCTCGACCAGGTCGAGCGCGAAGGTGGTCGCCGACAGCGTCCAGGTGAGCCCCTCCGTCTCCATCATGTCGAGCATGCCGTCGACATCCCAGACGTCCTGGTAGACGACCTTCTGCCCCATCGACAGGGGGACGAGCATGCCGTGGATGAACCCGGTCAGGTGCCCCAGGGTCGAGGCCATGAACGCGACGTCGTCGGCCGTGAGGTCCAGCGCGTTCACGACGACGTTGCGGTAGCCCGACCACGCGGTGTTGAAGGTGTGCAGAGCGGCCTTCGGCAGGCCGGTCGTGCCGGAGGTGAACACGAGCATCGCGACGTCGTCGGCCCCCGGGCGCAGCGACTCCAGGGTCGCGCCGAGGAAGGGATCGAGCTCGCGCCGGGGTTCGACGAACCGGCCGGTGAAGGACAGCTCCGGGTCCACGCTCTCGTCGGCGTCGAGTAAGAAGACGTTGTCCAGCGTGACGATCTCCCGCTGGAGGCGCAGCGCCATCGCGGCGAAGTCGTACCCGCGGAAGCGTTGCGGCGCGACGTACACGGTGCTTCCCGCGTCGGTGAGGATGTGCCGCACCTCGTGCTCCCGGTAGATGATCGGGATCAGGTTGGGGATCGCGCCCACCCGCATGGCGGCCAGGGCCATCGCCGGGCCCTCCCAGCCGTTGGCGACCTGGATCGACACCACGTCGCCCCGGCCGACACGCAGGTCGAGCAGGGCGGCGGCGAACCGGTCGACGTAGGCCCGCAGCTGGCCGTAGGTCACGGTCTCCGGCAGCGGGCGGCCCCGGACGTAGGAGACCACGGCGGCCTTGTCCGGGGTACTGGCGGCGTGGTCGAGGAAGTCGTCCAGGAAGGTCCGGTCACGCCACTGCCCGTCCGCCCGGAAGCGCTGGACCTCGGCCGGGTCGAACGCTCGCGCGCCCATGCCCAGCCGGGTCCTCCTGAGCTGCTCAAGCCCCATCGCCGTCTCCTTGATCACGCGGCGTCCGTCGCCGGCTCGATTATTCGAGCGGTCGCTAGATTTATAGCTTAGTGCTGCAGATCACCCCCGGTCAACGGTCCGGCCGGCGCGACGTCGGCCCGGCGCCCGCGTCACGTCCGGCTCGCCCGGCTCGTCCGGGCAGCGAGCGCGACGGCGACGATGAGGGCGGCACCGTTGAACAGGTCGCTGACGTAGGAGGGCGCGCCGGCGAGCTGAAGGCCCTTCACGCCCACGCCCAGCAGGTAGACGGCGACGAGGGTGCCGAGCACGTTGACCCGACCCGACCTGATCTGGGTCGCCCCCAGGAACGCCGCGGAGAAGGCGGGCAGCAGGTAGGGCGGACCGACGTCGGGACTGCCGAGTCCCAGTTTGGCGGCCAGGATCGCGCCGCCCAGGGCGGACAGGAATCCCGCGAGGATCAGTGAGCGGGCGACCAGCCGGTCGACCCGCAGGCCGGCCAGCCGGGCGGCCCGCGGGTTCGCGCCCACCGCGTAGAAGTACCGGCCGAGCGGCGTGTGCTCGAGGACGAACCACAGGACGAGGGCGGTGCCGACCAGGTACAGCACCGTGACGGGGATGTGCGCCGGCTGGGCGCGTCCCGCCCGCAGCAGGTCGGGGGAGAATCCCTTGATGAGGGTCTGGCCACCGGTGATCCAGTAGGAGGCGGCGGCCAGCAGGCTGCTCATTCCCAGCGTTCCGATGAACGAGTTCACCCGGAGGACGACGACGACGAAGCTGTTGACGGCGCCGATCACGATGCCGACGGCCAGCGCGGCCAGCACGCTGAGGACGGGGTTCACATGGTGGCCCTGCAGCCAGGCGACCAGGCAGACACTGAAGCCCAGGGTGGCCGCGACGGACAGGTCGAAGGCTCCCGCGGCGAGCGGCACGACCAGGGCCAGGGCGACGATCGCGGCGATCGCCTGGCCGTCCGCGACGCTGCGTGCCGTCTCGCTCGTCAGGAACGTGTCGGGCAGCCAGATGCCGTAGGCGAGGACGAGCGCGCCCAGCACGTACAGGCCGCTGAACCGGTCCAGGCCCAGCCTCGGAACGACGCGGCCGCGCGGGCGCCTCGCGGGGATCGCCACGTCCCGGTCGGATTCCTGGGTGGCCGCGGCCGTGGCCTCGGTGGTACTCACGATGTCTCCTTCTGCTTCGCGAGGGTCGCGGCGCTGATGTCATCGGCGCTCAGGGGAGCGGTGAGTTCGTCGACGACCTGGCCGCCGCGCATGATCAGCACCCGGTCAGCGATCTCGGACAGCTCCTCGCTGTTGGAACTGCAGGCCAGGACACCGAGGCCGGTCGCGAGCGAGCCGCGGACGAGGCGGTGCAGTTCGGCCTGCGCGCCGACGTCGACCCCCTGTGTCGGCTCGTCGAGCACGAGGACCCGCGGTTCCAGCCGCATCGCCCGGGCGATCATGACCTTCTGCTGGTTGCCACCGGACAGCGCGTCGACCGGCTGCTCCGGGAGCGTGGGTCGGATGTGGAACGTCTCCAGCAGGGTGCGGACGTCGGAGCGTTCGGCGGAACGGCGGAGCACCTTCCACCGCGTGTAGGGAGTGAGGTCGGAGATCGTCAGGTTCTCCCGGACGGAATGCTCCGGGAGGGCCGCGTTGGCCTTGCGCTCGGCCGGGACGCTGACCACGCCGGCCCGGATGAACAGGTCCGGCCGGTTCGGTCGCAGCGGCTGGCCGCCGGCGTCGATGTGCCCGACGAACGGGGCACCGCCGCCGACCAGCCGCGCCAGCTCGTCGCGGCCCGAGCCGGTGATACCCGCCACCCCGACGACCTCGCCGGCGCGCACGGTGAGGTCGACGTCCCGCACGACCTCACCGCTCACCCCCCGCACGGTCAGCACCGCCGCGCCGACGTCGGACCGCACGTCCCCGCGCACCGTGCGCAGGGCACGGCCGAGCATCGCCTCGATGAGGGTGTCGTGGTCGAGCTCGCTCACCGGGCGGGTCGCGACGACCTCACCGTCGCGCAGGACGGTGACGCGGTCGGCCAGCTCGAAGATCTCCTCGAGGTGATGGGAGATGAAGATCAGCGCGACGCCACGGTCACGCAGGAGCCGCAGCAGCCGGAACAGCCGTTGGATCTCCGCCCTGGGCAGGTTGACGGTCGGCTCGTCGAGGACGACGACGTGGGTCTGCCCGCCGTGGACGGACACCGCCCGCGCGATGGCGACCGCCGTGCGTTCGCTGACCGACAGGTGCCCGACCGGCCGGCGCGGGTCGATCTCGTAGCCGAGCGAGGCCAGCGCCGCACGAGCTGCCTCGTGCTCGCGACGCCACCGGATGCGCCGACCGAACGCGGTGTCGAACCCCCGGCCGATCGCCAGGTTCTCCGCGCAGGTGAGCTCGTCGATGAGCCCGAGATCCTGATGGACGAAGCGGAGCCCGGCGGTCTGAGATGCCTCGGCATCGCCAAAGGAAAGCGCCGCTCCACCGACCTCGACCACGCCGCCCGATTCCGGACTGTGGTAACCCGACAGAATCTTCACGAACGTGGATTTCCCCGACCCGTTCTCGCCGACCAGCGCGTGAATCTCGCCCGGCACGATCTCCAGACTGATGCCTTTGAGCGCCTGGGCCCCGCCGAAGGTCTTCGTCAGGTTCACCACCCGCAGCGCGGGTGACGACGAGCTGCTCATCCAGAAACCTCACTCGTGAGCGATCCGATGGGTATCCGCCGGCGCCGTCCCACGCCGGCGGTACGGCGTCAGGCGAGCAGCCAGAGCTTCTTGTAGATGTCGGCGAAGTCCTTCACCCCTAGCCAGAAGCCCGCGCTGTCGAACGAGGCGGCGCCGATGTTGTCCGACGTGAGCACCTGGGACACCGGCGCCGTGTCGGTCACCGTGCTGATGGGGTCACCGACCGCGGCGCGGACCGCGATGTCCATCTCCCGCCAGCCGGCGATCGGCGCCTGGTCCTGGGCCCAGAAGACCTGCTTGTTGTCGCGCAGGCCCTGGTACTGGTCGACTCCGGGCAGGTAGCCGCCGATCCTGACCTTGCCGGACAGGCCGGCCGCCGCCAGCGCCGGCTCGAGGCCGGTCATGGCGTCCCCGAAGGACGAGACGATGTAGGTGGTGTCGGGATCGCGCTGGATCGCGCTGACGACCATGCCGGGAAGCTTCGTGCCGAGGTCGGAGAGCTGGAACGACACCGTCTTCACCTGGCACTTGGGGCACCAGGGCCTGAGCTGGGTGGCCAGCGACTTCCCGTAGTAGTCATCGATGGGGAACGACGTCGACGACAGCAGCTGGATGACGTCGTGACCGTTGCCGTGCGTCGCGATGTAGGCGGCCGAGGCCTTGGCCATGAGGTCGGTCGAGCGCAGGTCGCAGTCCACGGCGATGAGCGGGCCGGACGGTTTGTCGGTGATGCACTGCGCGATGATCTTCACGCCCTGGCTCTGGGCGCGGGCCACCTGATCACCGAACGCCGACATGTTGTAGCCGGCCTCGAAGATGAAGTCCGGCTTCTGGTCGAGCGCCTGCGACATCGCCTTCGCCGCGTCCTCCGCACCCGTGCCGATGACGATCTTCGAGAACTTCCAGCCCAGCGCCGCAGCGGCCGCGGCGCGTTCCTCGTCGATCCGCCGGGCGATGGGCACGTTCGCCTCCAGGACGACGACCCTGAGCCCACTCGGCGCCCTCTTGGTGATCGGTGTCGAGTACCCGATCCCCTGGGGGGCCGCGACGACCTTGGCGAGGTAAGCCGCCGCGTCCGCCTGCGTCGACGAGGACGCGCCCTGCGACGCGGCGGTGCCGGGTGACGCCGTATCGCCGCCTGAGCCACTCGAGCCGCACGCGGCGACGCTCAGGAGTGTCGTGGCCAGCGCCACCGCACCGAGGGCTGCCCTTCTTCTAACACGCACTGCGTTCCTCCGATGACTACAGGTGAGGCGGAACCGTCGGCCCATGGCCCGGATGACGGCGCCGCCGGCGTGGGCACGAGACCGGATCCTTTATGTCTGATATGCCGGATGGCGCCGCCGTGGTGTCGACGACTGTGCCATTGCCGGTGACCTGTGTCTCAGGTGAAAACACCTGGTTGCTCACGTGTTCTGGTGCGATCCGTTGTCGCGCGGCACAGGTGGGCGGCACGCGAGGTGAGCGGAACTCCTCCGATAGGCGCCGGCCGCCACGACGGCGGGGAATACGCCGGTTGCACACCATGCGCGGGCATGGAGGGATATATCCCCAGGTGTTCTCACCCGGGGCCGGGAACCACGGCGGCGGACCGCCGCGGTTCTTCCGCGCGGACACCGCGGAGCGCTCGGCATCGCACCGGCGAATATCGCCCGGATATCACCGGCCCCTGGCGGCCGCCGGCAATCCGCGGCGCGCAGGAAGCCGGTTCGCGCCCCGTACCGCGCCGCCGACCCACCAGCCGCGGCCGCCCCACCCCCCGCAACCGGCTCGCGCGCGAGCCGCGGGCGCGGAGTGCGGACTGTGGTCGCGGAGTGCGGCACGGAGCCGTCTGCGCTAGATTCGAACGGTCGCACGATTTATCCGTCGAACGAGGGACGCCGTGATGCTCGCGATCCGCCTGACCGCCCCTGGTGGCATCGAGTCCCTGCTCCTCCAGTCGGTCGAGGACGCGGCGCCAGGCCCGGACGAGGTGGCGATCGAGGCGATCGCGACGTCCATCAACCCCGCCGACGTCAAGATCCGGACGGGAGCCGTCATGCCGGCGCGGGGGGACTTTCCCTTCACCCTGGGTTACGACCTGGTCGGAACGGTCGTCGGGACGGGCGGGGAGGTGGCCGACCTGCCGGTGGGCACCCGGGTGCTCGCCATGTCGGCCCTGGCGCTCACCGGCCGGGGCACCTGGGCGGAACGGGTGTGCCTGCCGCGCGCCGGCGTCGCCCGCCTCCCCGCCGAGCTGGACCCCGTCCCGCTGGCGCGGCTCCCCCTCGTCGGCCTCACGGCCTACCAGGCGGTCCGTCGGGTGGACCCGGCACCGGGTGCGGAGGTCCTCGTCGCCGGGGCCGGCGGCTCGGTCGGTCGCCTCGTCGTCCAGCTGCTGCTCCGGCGGGGCGTGCGGGTCCACGGTCTGGTCCGGCGCCCGGAGCAGGTGGATCGCCTGCCCGTCCACGACCTGATCATCCCGCACGTGGGCCAGGCCCCGCCGCGCCCGGTCGACGTGGTCATCGACGCAGCCGGCGGCGACTTCTCCTCGGCGCTCGCCGACGGCGGCCGCTACCTCGGCCTGGTGCCCGACCGCCTGCCGACGCGGGAGGTGCTCGCGCGCCGGTCCCTGTCGCGCGCCGTTCTGATCACCCAGGAGTCCGGTGCGCAGCTCGCGGAGCTGGTCGAGCTCGTCCGCGCCGGCGCCCTCACGCTCGAGACGCCCCGCGTCCTGCCCATGACAGACGTTCACGCCGCGCACAAGGAGTTCGAGCACGATGGTCAACGCAACGTCGTCCTCATCCCCGACCACCGGTGAACCGGTGCTCGACGGGCACCGGTTCGCACACCTCGACCTGGAGATCGGGGACGCCATCGCCACCGTGTGGCTCGCCCGCCCGCCGGTGAACTCGGTGTCCCAGGCCATGTACCGCGAGCTGGAGGCGCTGTTTTCGCAGCCCGAGCGCTACCTGCCCGGCGCGAAGGCGATCGTGCTCGCCGGCCGCGGCCGCCACTTCTGCGCGGGCAACGACCTGCACGAGTTCGCGACGCTGTCCCCGGAGAACTCCGACGAGCGGATGGCCGAGGTCCGCGCCGCCTTCTTCGCCATCCAGGACTGCCCGACCGCCGTCGTCGGCGCGGTGCGAGGGGCGGCCGTGGGCACCGGCCTCGCGATCGCCGCCTCGTGCGACTTCGTGGTCGCCGCCGAGGACGCCCGGTTCGGCACCCCGGAGATCGGGGTCGGCATCATGGGCGGCGCCCGCCACCTCGCACGCCTGGTGCCCGAGCCGATCGTGCGCTGGATGTACCTGACCGGCGAGCCCGTCGACGTCCACCGGCTGGTGGCGTTGGGCTCCGTCGTCGCGACGACCTCGCCGGACGACGTGGTCGCCCTGGCCCGGGCGCACGCGGCCCGTATCGTCCGGCACAGCACGGCGGCGATCCGGATGGCGAAACGGAGCCTCAACGCCATCGAGGTGATGGACCTGCAGCCCGGCTACACCTTCGAGCAGGGCCTCACCCGGGAGCTGTCGGGTCATCCCGACTCGCTGGAGGCGCGCCGGGCGACCCTGGAGCGCCGCCCGGCCAACTACTCGGCGTGACAGCCCTGTGCGGGCTGCCGGAACGCGTACGGGCGGGCGGCGATCCACAGGCCGGCCGCCTCGGCCGTCAGCGTCTCGCCGTGGCGCATCTCGCCGCGTACGAAACCCTTGCGGCCCTCGACCCGTTCGATCCAGACCCGGCAGGACAGCGCGACCTCCAGCGGTGCCGGGCTGCGGTAGTCGACCCGCAGGAACGCGGTGCGGGCGACGCCGCCCGTCACCGCGGCGTTGGCGACCCTGCCGAGGGCGTCGTCGAAGAACAGGCTGAGCGCACCGCCGTGCACGGCGGCGGTGCCGCCGAAACGCGGGCTGAACCGCACCTGCCCGGACAGCCGCCCGCCGTCGCTCTCGGCCACGGCGTACGCCGGGACGAGCCCCCGCTCCGCCGGCTGGAACCTCGGGTTTCCCGGCGCGTGCGCGGGTGCCGTCACGTCCTCCGGCAGGGTGGGCAGCACCCGCAGGGCGACCTCCACCCCCGCCAGGGCCGCCTCGCAGCGGCGCATCGTGTCGGCATCAGGCGCGAGGACCGCCAGCTGGTCGAGGATGCGCGCGGCCCGGTCGACGACACGCCGGTAGGCCGCGCGGTCACGCGCCCTCGGAACGGCACCAGCCGGGTCACGCATGTCGCTCTCCCTCGCAGGGTCGTGTCGTGTGCGATCCACGTCGCTCTGTTGACGAACGTGGAGCGGCGACCTACGTTATCTAGCGGTCGCTCGATAGAATCTAACCCCAGGGAGGCGTCGGATGAGTCGGACCCAGGGTCGTCTGTTCGACGAGTTCACCCTTCGCGGCGTCACTTTACGTAATCGCATCGTAGTCTCGCCGATGTGCCAGTACTCCGCCACCGACGGGCTCGCGAACGACCACCACCTGGTCCACCTGGGACGCTTCGCCATGGGGGGGTTCGGTCTGGTCATGGCCGAGGCAACCGCGGTCGCGGACGAGGGCCGCCTCACCTACGGTGATCTCGGACTGTGGCGCGACGACCAGATCGGGCCGCTGCGCCGGATCGCGGACTGCGTCCACGACGCGGGTGCGTGCTTCGGGATCCAGCTCGCCCACGCCGGACCCAAGGCGGCCACCCTCCCGCCGTGGGCGTCCGAGGCGGATCGACCCGCCGCGGGCCGCTGGGACATCCGGTCGGTGACCGACGCGCCGTACCTCGACGGGTGGCAGCGGCCCGTCTCGCTGCGGTCGGAGGAGCTGCCCGCGCAGCTCCACCTCTGGGGCGCCGCCGCCGAGCGCGCGCACCGGGCCGGGGCGGACGCCATCGAACTGCACATGGCACACGGGTACCTGCTGCACTCCTTCCTCTCACCGCTGAGCAACACCCGGGACGACGCCTACGGCGGCTCCCTCGAGGGCCGGATGCGCTTCCCCCTCCAGGTCGTCGAGGCCGTCCGGGCGGCCTGGCCGGACACCAGGCCACTGCTGGTCCGCGTCGCGGCCGTCGACAACGGCGCGGACGGCATCGGCATCGGCATCGGCATCGAGCAGACCGTCGAGTTCGCCCGGCGCCTGCGCCAGCTCGGCGTGGACGCGGTCGACTGTTCCTCCGGTGGCTACGGCGGCGCCTACACCCACGTCATGGGTCCCGGCTACCAGGTCGCCTGGGCCAGCGAGGTCCGGGCCCGGGCCGGTGTGCCGACCGTCGCGGTGGGCCTGGTCACCGAACCGGCGCAGGCGGACGCCATCGTGCGGGACGGCCACGCGGACCTGGTCGCGCTCGGCCGGCAGGCGCTGGCCGAGCCCAGCTGGCCGATCCGCGCGCGCGAGGAGCTCGGCCAGTACGACGCCGCCGACCGGTTCGACCTCCTGCCCCTGCAGAGCCGGTCCTGGCTGGCCAAACGGCAGCGGCAGCTCGACCGCCTCGCCCGGGACGCGCGGCCCGGCGGCACGCGGTGATGGCCGACCCGCGGCGGACAGCCGACCGCGTCGAGGAACTCTGGGTGCGCACCCGGTGCGTGGAGCTCGGTGCCCGGTACTGTCACGGCGTCGACCAGGCCGACCAGGCGACGTTCCTGTCTGTCTGGCATGCCGACGGCGAGTACGTCATCGGTCGGCGAGCGGGGCGCTTCCGCGGCCACGCCGAGCTCGCGTCCGCCCTGGACTTCGTGCGCGCGGCGTACGTGTCCACACATCACTGGACCACCAACCAGGTGGTGACCCGGACGGGCACCGGATCAGCGACCGGGGTGAGTGACTCCTTCGCGGTCTGCGTCGACCATGACGACCGGCCGACCCTGGTGGCGGCCACCTACGACGACGAGTACCGACTGGTGGGCGAGGAGTGGAAGATCTGGCGGCGAATCGTGCGGAGATGGCTGGTCTCGGACGGCATCGAGGTGGCTCTTCGGCACCCGGCATCGGTGCAGGCGCGCCCCTGACGCCGTGTGCGCGGACACCGCCGCCCGCGGACGCCGCTCCCGACCGGCGCCGCTCCCGGCGGGCCCGTTCCCCGCGGACAGCGGTGCCGTGCCCGTCGACGGCCGGGCCGGTGACGCGGTGGGCGTCGAGTCGGTCCGGCCGGTCCCGACAACTGTCCTATCCTCGGGTCGTTGGTGTGAAAGGGGCTGGAGGGGCCCGTCGCGGGCCTGTCGGCCATGATCGGACCGGGCACCGCCGTCGGGACGTCATCGTCGCGCCGCCACGGCCGGCGAGAAAGGTGAGGGCGTGAGAGTCGCGGGGTCCAACCGGGACGAGACCTGGAAGCGCGTGCGCGCGGCCGGGGTGGATCTGCTCTACCGGCATGGCTTCGAAGCCATGAACACCCGGCAGCTCGCGGAGGCGGCCGGACTCAAGCCGGGATCGCTGTACTACTACTTCGCCAGCAAGGAGGAGTTCCTGCACCGGCTCCTGGTCGACCTGCTGGACGAGATCATCGTCGACCTCGAGCAGAACCTCGACGGTCTCCAGGAACCGGTCGACCGCCTCGACGCCTACGTCCGCACGCTGGTGCGGTGGCATGTCGTCCGGCGTGAGGAGACCTTCATCGCGAGCATCGAGGTCCGGTCGCTCACGCATGATCGGCAGGAGGCGTACATGCGCCTGCGCGACAGGTTCGACGTGATCCTCGCCGACATCCTCCGCGACGGTGCCGCGGACGGGGTGTTCGACCTCACCCACCCCCGGATCACACGCAACGCCATCCTGTCCTCGCTGACCGCGATCTCCAGCTGGTACGACCCGGCCGGCCCGTTCGGGCTCGACGTGCTGACCGCCGACTTCCTCGAGCTGGCGCGCCGGATGGTCGGCCTGCGAAGCGCCGGCTGACGATCCCCGTCCGGGGACACGGCCCATGCCCGGTGGCGGCAGCCGCGGGCATCGCCGCCCGAGGAGCCCGCAAACCTGCCAGGAAACTGCCACGATGTGCCGCCGGCGACGGCGATCATCGCGCGCCCCGGGCAGGCACCTGCAGCAGGACCAGGCGTCAGGGGGCGGGCGACGGGGCGGGGCCGTCGGCGTCGGTCGCCCTCGCCTCGGTCTCGGCGCGGCGCAGCCGGATCACCGCGGTGGCGTCCAGCTTGCCGTCGCCGCGGTCCTGCGCTGCCTGGTAGTCGCCCTCCGCCATAGCCGTCAGCGGCAGCGGGATTCCGCGCCGCGCCGCCTCGGCCAGGCAGATCCGCAGGTCCTTGCGCATCCAGTCGACGGCGAAGCCGAAGTCGAACTCGTCGCGGACCATCGTGTGCCCGCGGTTGGCCAGGTACCAGGAGCTGGCTGCTCCCCCGGTGACGGCCGCGAGCACGAGGTCGGTGTCAAGCCCGGCGGCGGCGGCGAAGTTGATCGCCTCCGCGGCGCCCTCGATCGCACTGGCGACGAGGATCTGGTTCACCATCTTGGTCAGCTGGCCGCTGCCCACCGGCCCGATCCTGGTGATCGTCGACCCGTAGCACTCGAGTACCGGCCGGACGGTCTCCAGTACCGACGGCTCGGACCCGCACATGATGCTGAGCCGCCCCGCCTCGGCGCCCGCCTGCCCGCCCGACACCGGCGCGTCGACGAACCCGACGCCGACGGCCGCCGCCCGCGCCGCGATCTCGGTCGCCACCTCGGCCGAGGTGGTGGTGTGATCCACGATCACCGCGCCCGGGTTCAGGGCAGCAAGCACCCCGTCCGCGCCGACGGTGACCTCGCGGACGTCGTCGTCCGCGCCCACGCACAGACACACGACCCGTGCGCCCGCCGCGGCCTGCGCCGGCGAGTCGGCGGCCCGCCCCGCGTACTCCTCGACCCACCGTGACGCCGTTCTCGCCGTGCGGTTGTGAACGACGGTCGAGAAGCCCGCCCGCGCTATGTGGCCCGCCATGGGGAAACCCATGTTCCCGAGACCGACAAAGGCAACCCGCATAGCTGGACGCTCCCGTTACACCGAGGTTTCACCAACAGAGCCGGCCGTCGCGGACATGGTCCACGGGCGACCATCGGCCGAAGCATTGGCCGAGGCACCAGTATAGGATGCGGGCCGCTTCAGGGGCGGCCGTGGCGGCCAGCTTGCCGCGCCGGTCCGACGAGGTCGGAACCCGTCGGGCGTACCGGTGCTGTCACTGCGCGGAATATCGGAGAATGATCCCGCGTCACTGCACCGTCTCGCCGACGAGATCGACACCGCCTGCCGTTCCTTGGGATTCTTCGGCATCGTCGACCACGAAATACCGGCCGAGATGATCGAACGTGCGCTGACGGTATCTGCGCGGTTCTTCGCCCTGCCGGCCTTGGTGAAGGACCGCAGCCGAGAGCCCGGGAGCACCGCGTGCCGCGACGCGACTCCGTGCCGCTCGGCGGCGAGGCGCAGGCGGCCGCGGCGGGCCGCTCGGAGAGCTACTGCCTCGCGCCCAGCCCACCACACAATGCGGGCGACGACCCACGGCGATCGACGAAACCAGGCCGCGGGTGCCAGGCGCCACGGTTGAATGGGTTCGGGCCATTCCGTGGCGTCTCCGCCCGCGGCCGTTCCGGCCGGCGCGCTTCGCGGGCGGCCCGGGGAGTCCGGGTGCGGATCGCCAGTTACAACGTGGAGAACCTGTTCAACCGGGCTCGGGTGCTGGAGCAGCCGACGTGGGCGGCGGGGCGGCCGGCGCTGGAGGCGTTCGAGCAGATCTGCGCGCTGCTGGAGGAGCCGGAGTGCACCGCCGAGATCAGAGCCGGCATTCTGCGGCTGCTACGTCGACTCGGCCTGTTCACCAGTGACAGCGCTCGCTTCGCCCGGCTGCGGCAGAACCGCGGGAGATTACTCCGACGCAAGCGTGACGGCACGGTCGAGATCGTCGCCGGCGGGCGCGGTGACTGGATCGGCTGGGTGGAGCTGACCACAGACCGGGTCGACGAGCAGGCCATGCTCAACACCGCCCGGGTCATGCACGACGTCGCCGCGGACGTGCTCGGCGTGATCGAGGCGGAGAACCGGATCGCGCTCAAGCGGTTCACCGACGCAAGCCTGCTCGTCGCGGGCCGACCGCGGTATCCGCAGGTCATGATGGTCGAGGGCAACGACGAACGCGGCATCGACGTCGGCATCCTGGCCGCCGCCGGGTACCGGCTGACCGGGCAGCGCAGCCACGTCGACGACACCGACGCGCACGGTCGGATCTTCAGCCGGGACTGCCCCGAATATCATCTCCGGACGCCGGCGGGACGGCCGCTGGTCGTGCTGGTCAACCACCTCAAGAGCAAGGGCTACGGCGGCAAGGTCGCCTCCGACGCCCTGCGCCGCCGGCAGGCACAGCGGATCGCCGAGATCTACCGCGGCCTGGTCGACGACGGCCTGCGCGACGTCGTCGTGCTCGGCGACCTCAACGACACCCCGGACAGCGATCCGCTGGCACCACTGCTGCGCGACACCGACCTGCACGACATCAGCGAGCATCCCGCCTTCGACGACGGCGGCCGGCCGGGCACCTACGGCTACTGCACCGCCCGCTGCAAGATCGACTACGTGCTGCTGTCCCCCGCGCTGTACGCGGCGGCGACCGGCGGCGGCATCTTCCGCAGGGGCGTCTGGGGTGGCAAGCGGGGCACGCTCTGGCCGATCTACGACACGATGACCAAGGAGGTGCACGCCGGTTCCGACCACGCCGCCATCTACGCCGACCTCGACCTGTCGCGCTGACCGCTCCTCCCCGCCCCGATCTCCCCGGTCTCCCGGTTCCGGCCGCTGCTCGCCTGCCTACCTGTGCTCGCCTGCCTACCTGGACGGTCCGGACTCTGGGTCAACGAGGCCGCTGCGCGCCTCTCGCAGCGTGGCCGGGGAGGTGGGGCGCGTAGGCGGCGAGCGCGTGCCGGCCGACCGGCCGGTGCTGGAGCCACTGCCGCAGCAGGGTGGTGAAGGCCGACGCCACGGCCCAGTCTGAGTTCGGGATGTCGAGGAGCCGGATCGCGCAGCAGCCTCGCGGCGAGCGCCTGCACCATGTGTTCGAACTCGGCGGGCCCGAGTCGGGTGAGGTCATAGTCAGCCACGTCACCAGTCTGGCCTGTAATTATGACGTACGACACAGCAAGCATACGAACCGTAGCCGGCTACTACGGTTACCTGTGGTGAACATGTGCCCCAAATGACCACCTCGACCGTCACCGCGAGGCCGTCCGACGTTCCGTTGTGCGCTGGCCCGACGCGGACGCGATCCTCATCCTGGCTACGTCGTGCAGGTAGCCGAACGCCTGCCGGTAGGACTCCAGCGCCGACGTGTGCGCGTAGGGAATGTCGTGGGACCGGCAGAACTCCGCCACCAGCGGCCGCGCCCCGCGCAGGGCCCGCCGCGGCATGCTCGGGAACAGATGATGTTCGATCTGGTGGTTCAGCCCGCCGTACAGATAGTCGACGAGCCAGCCTCCGTCGATATCGCGGGCGGTCACCACCTGCCGCCAGACGAAGTCCGCCCGCGGAGCACCCCGCACAATCGGCAGTCCGGTGTGGTTCGGCACGGCGACCAGCGCGAAACAGGTGCCGAACACCCCCTGCTGCACCAGGACGAACACGAAGGCGCGCGGCGGATCGAGCACGGTGGCGACAAGCCCGGCGTACACAGCCAGGTGCAGGGTGAGCCCGAGAATCTCGAGCGCGCGGTGGCGACTCCCCCGCCGCGCCAGGAACAGCGCGCTCTTGAGGTGCAGGGCGGTGGCCTGCATGGGTATGGCGAGGCAGATGACCGGTACCTGGAACCGGACGGCGAGCCGGGCAAGCCGTCCGCGCCCGGCCGCCGGCCGCGGACAGAACGCGACCACCTTGTTCTCGATGTCCGGGTCGAGGCCCTCGTGATTGGGGTTGAGGTGATGGCGCCGATGTTTGTCCACCCACCAGCCGAAACTCAGCCCGATCGCGACGTTCGTCGCCAGCAGGCCCAGCATGTCGTTGCCCCGCCGCGACCGGAACACCTGACGATGGCCGGCGTCATGCCCGAGGAAGCCGATGCGCGTGAAGGCCACTCCCAGCACGACCGCGACTCCCAGCTGCCACCACGACCGTCCGACAAGAACGAAGGCGACCCAGCCGAGGACGAGCAACGCCCAGTCCGCCGCGAGACACCACCCGTAGTAGGCCGGATTCCGGTCCATGAGCCCGGCGGCGCGCACCAGCGCCAGCAGTTCCGCGTTACGTCCCCGGTCGTCCGCCGTCGTGAGACTCTGCGCCGACCGGACCTCCACCAGGCTTGCCATGGATACGCTCCTCGAGCAATACCGACCCGGCCCACGGGAAACCGTTCCACCAGGCCTGCCGATCAGGGCTGGACGTGGCATTTCCGCGCGGTAGAATCATCATGAACACCGACCCGGATGACGCCGCCACCCTGGCCGCTACCGAGCCGTGCCCGGCCCGACGTTTCCTGCCCGTCAGTGTGGCAGCAATGCCCAGCCGGTGGAGCGCGCGATCGTCGGATTCGTCATGAATTCGACGAACTCGTCAGCCAGAATTTGGCCGTCAGACGCCGTTTCGCCGCGCATTGTCGCACGACGGGTACGGTTCACGGAGACGGCGCGGGCGGGGGGTCGCGGCGCAGGAGGTAGACGTCCATGATCCAGCCTTTGCGGCGACGGGCGTCGGCGCGGGTGCGGGCGATGGAGCCGCCGACGTCGCCGACGCGGCCGGACAGCAGCAGCTCGTCGTCGGTGCCGAGGTAGGCGCCCCAGTAGATGTGCAGGTCGGGGTCGTCGAGGTCGCGCAACGCGGTGCCGGCGTCGAGCATGACGACGGCGTCGTCGACGCCGGGCGGGAAGCCGTCCTCGGCGAGACGGCGACCGGTGGTGATCGTGACCGGACCGCCGACGCGGTTGAGGACCAGGCGGTGGCGGGCGGCGAGCGCCTGCACGCTGGTGATCCCGGGGATGACCTCACAGTCGAACGCGACCGCGCCGCGCGCCTCGACCCGCTCGAGGATCCGCAGTGTGCTGTCGTACAGCGACGGATCCCCCCAGACGAGGAACGCGCCGACGCAGTCCTCCGGCACCTCGTCCGTGATCATCCGCTCGTACAGCTCGGCGCGGCGGGCATGCCAGTCATCGACCGCCACGCCATAGCCGGCGGTGTTACCGGGGTCGCGGTCGCGGCGCGGGTCGGCGGCCTCGACGATCCGGTAGCTGTCGGGGACGAGATGCTGGTCGAGGATCTGGCGGCGCAGGGCGACCAGATCGGCTGCGGACGGGCCCTTGTCGAGGACGAAGAACACGTCCGCGCGGCCCAGGGCCCGCACCGCCTGCAGGGTGAGCTGGTCGGGATCGCCGGCGCCGATCCCGATCACCAGGATCGTCCGCACCGGCTCGCCTAGCCCGCGGCCCGACCGGCCGCCGCAGCGGCTCCGACGCCCCCCGCCGCCTCCGACGGCTCGGCGGACGCCGCCGGCTCGGCGGGGGACTCGGTGGACACCCGTGCCTCGACCACCGCCGGCTCGACGGCCTCCGCCTTGACAACCCGCGCCGCCGCGATCTCCGCCGCACCGAACTCCGCCTCGGTGCCCGCCGCCTGGTCGACCACTCCCGCGTCGACCACCGCGTCGATGACGGCGGTCTCGACGGCGTGGGCCACGAAGGCGGGGGACAGCGCGGGCGGCGAGCCGGCAGGGATGATCTTGCCAGGGTTGAGGTTGCGGCCGGGGTCGACGCCGTCGAACAGGGCGGTCAGCAGGCTCACGCCCGCCGGCGAGATGTCGTCGGCGAGCCAGGAGGCGTGCTCGACGCCGACGGCGTGATGGTGCGACAGGGTGCCGGCGAGGTCGATGAAACCCTGCTGGATCGCGGACTTCACCGTGTCGTAGCCGACGATCGCGTCGAGGGTGATCGGGGTGGCGTAGGCGAAGGTGAAGTACAGGCAGGCACCCGAGTGGTACGAGTGCGAGAGGTGGCACATGATCCACCCCTTGACGCCGATCTCCTCGAAGGCCTTGTTGGCCCGGGCGACCACACCGCGGTAGAGCGGGGCGAGCGTCGACCAGCTCGTCGCCGTCTCCGACACGTCCGCCACCGCGCCCTGGCCAAGCAGGAAGTCGCGGATGTAGGGGGTGTCGAACTTCTTCTGGTCGTAGAGCTGGCCGGGGCCGGTGCCGACGCACAGCCCGCCGTGGCGCCCGACGATCTCCCCGACGAGCTTGCGCTGGGCGCGCACATGCCCGGCGCTGCCCTCGAAGCCGATGAACGACAGGCACATCTGCTCGAGGTCCCACTTGCGCACGCGGCGCAGGTACTGCTTCATCCCCGAGGAGACGAGCCCGGAGGCGAGCGAGCCCTTCTTGCGGGTGGCGAAGGAGAACCGGGTCTCGTTGGCGTCGGAGACGCGGGTGACGGTCACCTGCGCCTCGCTCTCGGCGATCTCCCGCATCGCGACGAGCGCGTCGTCCCAGGTCGGGAAGAAGTAGCCGAGGATGACCCGCTCCTCGGGCACCCGGTGGACCTGCACGGTCGCCTCGGTGATGATGCCGAGCCGGCCCTCGCTGCCCAGCACCATCTCGCGCACGCTCGGCCCGGTGGACTGGCTGGGCACCGGCCGGGTGACGAGCACCCCGGCGGGGGTGACGACCCGCACCGCCCGGGTGATCTCGGCGATGTCGCCGTACTTGTCCGACTGCATCCCCGAGGAGCGGGTGGCGATCCAGCCGCCGAGGGTCGAATGGCTGAAGCTGTCCGGGAAGTGGCCGAGCGTCCAGCCCTGGGCGCCGAGCTGCTCCTCCAGGTGCGGGCCGAGCGCCCCGGCCTGCACGCGGGCCAGGCGCGCGTCGGTGTCGACGTCGAGCACCCGGTCGAGGCGGCCGAGGTCGACGGAGATCACCGGCCGGATCTCGTCGCGCGGCGCCTCCAGGCTGCCGGAGATGTTCGTCCCGCCGCCGAACGGGATCACGACCGCGTCGGCGTCCAGGGCGGCCGTGAGCACGGCGCGCACCGCGTCCTCGTCGCCGGGGTAGACGACCACGTCGGGCAGCCGGCCGAGGTCCTGGTTGCGGATGCGGACAAGGTCCCGCAGGCTCTTTCCGTACGCGTGGATCACCCGGTCGAGGGTGTCGGTGTGCACGTGCTCGGCACCGACGGCCTCGACCAGCGCGGCGCGCAGCGGCTCTGGGAGCGTCGGCTCGGCCACGTCGAGGTCCGCGAACGCCGGCGCCTGGGCCGGCGGGCGGGTGATGTCGAGCCCGATGTGGGTGCGGATGAACGGCGCGAGTTCCGGCTTGTCGCCGTGGCTGAACGAGACGCTCTCCCGCCCCCAGCCCCACCACTTCATGTGCTCGACCAACGAAGGCTCCTTGACGACGGCGAAACAGCTCGGACGATGGCGAAACAGCTCGGACGGCGGGTGACGGGCGGCGGTGGCGGGCGGTCAGGTTCCGGCGAGGCGGGCGACGACGGGCGCGAGGTCGGTGAGCGCGTCGAGGGCGACCCCGAGGGTGGACAGGCCGAAGCGCTCCCGGCGTTCCACCAGATCGTCGCAGATCTGGTCGACCGAGCCGACCAGGGCGTGCGGGGTGACCAGGGCCTGCTCGGTGGTCAGCCCGAACCCGGCGGCGAGCTGCTCGGCGATCTGGTGCCGGTCCTCGGTGACGATCGCGAGGTGGATGCGGACCTGCAGGCTCAGCTCGTCCCAGCGGGCGCCGGCGGCCTCGCGGATCCAGCCGATCTTCTCCTCGGTGGCGGCGGCCGTCGCGTTCGGCCCGAGGGAGGCGTCGATCACCCCGCCGGCCATGTTCATGTTCAGCCCGATGATGTCCGCCTCGCGCGCGGCCAGGGTCAGCAAGCGCCGCCCGCCACCGCCGATGACGATCGGCGGGTGCGGCCGCTGCGTCGGCTTCGGCGTGCCGTTGAGGCCGTCGACCTGGTAGTAACGCCCGTCGTAGTACAGCGGCTCCGGCGCGAACATGCCCTTGATGACGGCGAGGGACTCGGCGAGGCGGGCGATGCGCACCCCGGGCGGGTCCAGCGGCAGGCCGGCGCGCTGGTAGTCCGACGTCATCCAGCCGGCGCCGAGGCCGAGCTCGAAGCGGCCACCGGACAGCGCGTCGAGCGTCGCGGCCTCCTTCGCGAGCACCACCGGATGCCGGTAGTCGTTGCTGAACACCATCGCGCCGATGCGCAGCGTCGTCGTCGCGTCGGCGGCGGCCATGAGCGCGGCGATCGGGGCGACCTGCTCGTCGAGATGGTCGGAGACGGTGAGTGTTGCGTAGCCGAGGTCCTCGACCTGCCGGGCGAGCGCGGCCCACGAGGCGGGATCGACCCGCTCCGGGGACGAGCACTGGATGTTGAACCGGAACGGCCGCTTGTACGGCCCGCCGGAGATCTCGGTCACGGTCACCCCTCACTCACCGTCGTCCTCGCCGCACGCGAGCGCCCCCGTCCCGCCTCGCCGGCCCTGCCCCCACCCGCCGTTACCCGCTCCCGGCACGACCACGACCACGACGGCGCGCCAGCGAACGAAGGATGTCACGATAGCCCGCCCGGCCGTGCCCCTTCACGCCTCTCCCCGCGCCCGGCCACCGCCGTCGCCCGCCGCGTCCCCGGCGCACCGCGCCCCCGAAGCCGGGAGCAGGCCGTCCGCCGTCTCTCGCGTTGGGCTCGATGCCCGGTCAGTGCTCGGCGCGGCGCAGGGCCCGCAGCTCGTCGCCGGCCGCCTGGACCCGCGCCGCGTCCGGCGGTGGCTCACGCAGCGCCCGCGCGGCGGCCGTGCGGGCGTCACCGGTCAGCCGCTGCAGGTAGAGCATGCCGTCGAGATGGTCGACCTCGTGCTGGAAGCAGCGCGCGAGCAGCCCCTCGCCGGCGTACTCGACCGGCGCACCCGCCGCGTCCACCCCGCGGACCGTCGCGCACAGCGCCCGGGTGGTCGGGAAGTGCAGGCCGGGCACGGACAGGCAGCCCTCGGAACCATCCTGCCGCGCGCCGTCGTCGACGATCGTCAGCACCGGATTGACGACCGTGCGGGCCACCCGGGGCACGGCCAGGTCGCGCGGGTCGTAGTCACAGTCGAAGACGAACACCCGCAGGCCCACGCCGATCTGCGGCGCGGCGAGCCCCACCCCCGGGGCGTCGTACATCGTGTCGATCATGTCCGCGACGAGCCGGTCCAGCGCGGCGTCGAACCGGGTGACCGGCTCCGCCGGGGTGCGCAGCACCGGGTCGCCGACGGTGCGGATGGGAAGCACGGCCATGCCGGACACTCTGTCACAACCCGCCGCACCACCGTGTCCTCGCACCATCACTCCCGCGCGGCACTCCCCCGCGGCACTCCCCCGCGGCGACGCGCCTGACGGGCGCACACCGCGGCCGGTACGCGATGATCGGCAGGCGGAGCCGGGAGCGCGCCGCCACACGCGAACGTTTCGTCGGAGGTGGACGCCATGCCCGACCAGGGCCCGGGGAGCGCGCAGCGCACTGCCGCCGGCGGGCGCCGCGGCGAGGAGGACAACGCCCTCGTCGCCGCTGGGATCGCCCGGCTGCGCGCCCGCGGCGAGCGGGTCACCCCGGCTCGCCGCGCCGTGCTGCGCGTGCTCGCCGAAACCAGCGAGCACCTGTCGGCCGAGGAGGTGCTGGCCCGCGCGGACGAGATCGTGCCCGGCATGCACCGCACGACCGTCTACCGGGCGGTGGAGTCCCTCGGCGAGGTCGGCCTGATCACCCACGTGCACCCCGCGCACGGGCCGGCCGTCTACCACCTGGCCGCCGCTCTCACCGGCGGTGCTCACCTGCACACCCGCTGCCGCCGCTGCGGCGAGATCGCCGACGTCCCAGCCGACCTGCTCGACGACGTCGCCGCCCGGCTGGCCGCCACCGTCGGCTTCCGCCTGCAGCCGGACCACGCCGCGCTCACCGGCCTGTGCCGATCGTGCGCCGACGCGCGTGCCGCGGGCGACGGCGGGGCCGCCGCCCCGGCGTAGGCTCGACAGGCGTAGCCCCGCGAGCAGAATCGGCCCCTGCGCAGGCACGGCGCACCACCGGCTGGCCGGGCCGCCGAGCGGGCAGGGCACCACGAAGCAGGCAGATCACACAGGCCAGGCACACAGGCCAGGGACGCACGAGCAGGCACACGAGCAGGCAAGGAGGCCGCGGGGAATGCCGGCGCAGCACGGTCCGGTGGGCACGGGCGGTCCCGTGGTGATGGGCATCGAGACGTCCTGCGACGAGACAGGCGTCGGGCTGGTGCGCGACGGCGTGCTGCTCGGCGAGGCGCTGTCGACGAGCATGGACCAGCACGCCCGCTATGGCGGCGTCGTGCCCGAGATCGCCGCACGGGCACACGTGCAGTCGCTGGTCCCCTGCGTGCGCTCCGCGCTGGACGCGGCCGGCCTGCGCCCGGCGGACATCGGCGCCATCGCCGTCACCGCCGGGCCCGGCCTCGCCACCGCGCTGCACGTCGGCGTGTCGGCGGCGAAGGCCTACGCCACCGCGCTCGGCGTGCCGCTCTTCGGTGTCCATCACCTCGCCGGCCATCTCGCCGCCGACCTCGTCGACGGCGAGCCGCTGCCGAATCCGCTGATCGCGCTGATCGTCTCCGGCGGGCACACGTCGCTGCTGCGCGTCGGCGACCTCGCCCGCGACCCGATCGTCCACCTCGGCGACACTCTCGACGACGCCGCCGGCGAGTGCTTCGACAAGGTCGCCCGGGTCCTCGGCCTGCCCTATCCGGGTGGTCCCGCGGTCGACCGGGCGGCCGTCGGGCATGACCGGGCGGCGCTGGCGTTCCCCCGGCCGCTGACCGGGCGCACCGACGCTCCGTACACGTTTTCGTTCTCCGGGCTGAAGACGGCCGTGGCCCGCTGGGCCGAGTCGCATCCCGACTCCGACGTGCCGCCCGGTGACGTGATCGCCTCGTTCCAGGAGGCGGTCGTCGACGTGCTGACGGCCAAGGCGATCCGGGCCTGCCGCGACCACGGCATCGCCGACCTGCTCGTCGTCGGCGGGGTGGCGGCGAACAGCCGGCTGCGCGAGCTCGCGGCGTCGCGCTGCGCGGAGGCCGGTATCCGCCTGCGGGTGCCCGCGCGCCGGCGCTGCACCGACAACGGCGTCATGATCGCCGCGCTCGGCGATCTGCTGGTCCGCGCCGGCGCCGCGCCATCCCCCCCGGACCTGGCCGCGATGCCCGGCGCCTTCCTCGACCACGCCCAGCTCGGCCTGCCCACCCCCGCCGCCCACGCGGCCTGACCCGAGCGCGGCGCCGCACCCGCGCCGGACCAGCCCAGCCCACGGGTCGACGACGCCCCTGCGGGACCAGACCGGACCCGATCTCCCAGGGAGAACGACGATGCACCTCGGCCACGACCACGACCTGAACCCGCACGTCTCCGGCGGCGGTGGCGCGCCCGCCTGCGCGTCATCCCCCCTCGGCCGGGCACCGCGGATCGGGATCGGCGGCCCGGTCGGCAGCGGCAAGACCGCGCTGGTCGCCGCCCTGTGCCGGTCGCTGGCGGGGACGCTGCGCCTGGGTGTGGTGACCAACGACATCTACACCACCGAGGACGCCGACTTCCTGCGCCGGGCCGGCGTCCTCGACACCGCCCGCATCCGCGCGGTGGAGACCGGCTGCTGCCCGCACACGGCGATCCGCGACGACATCACCGCCAACCTCGACACCGTCGAGGACCTGGAGGCCGACACCGGCCCGCTCGACCTGGTCCTCGTCGAGTCCGGCGGCGACAACCTCACCGCGACGTTCAGCTACGGCCTCGTCGACCGGCAGATCTTCGTCGTCGATGTCGCCGGCGGCGACAAGGTCCCGCGCAAGGGCGGCCCCGGCGTCACCTCCAGCGACCTGCTGGTCATCAACAAGACGGACCTGGCCCCCCTCGTCGGCGCCGACCTCGACGTCATGGCCCGCGACGCCGCCGCCGCCCGCGGAACCCGCCCGGTGCTGTTCACGTCACTCGCGGCCGACCCGCGCGCCGCCGACGTGACAACCTGGGTGCTGACCCAGCTCGCCGACCTGGCACCGGGCGGCACCCGGCAGACCACCGTGCCGTCCGCCGCTGGGTGACGAGCGGGAGGGGACACGCCACGATGGCAGCCGCGCTGTTGCACCGCCGGTCGATCGACATCGAGGTGTACACCGACGACGACGATGACGTGTTCGTCGTCCGGACTCGGCTGCGCGACATCCGCCCCTGGCATCCCGACGCCGACCGCGTCGTCATGCACGACATCGAACTCGACCTGCACGTACGCCAGGACGACCTGCGCATCGTCGCCGTCGAGCCGCGGATGAACGCCTACCCGCACGCCGAGTGCCCGCTGATCAACCCGAACCTGCAGCGTCTCGTCGGCCTGTCGGTGCGCGGTGGATTCACCCGCGCCCTGCGCGAGCACATCGGCGGCGCCGAGGGCTGCGCCCACCTGCACGAGCTCGCCCGCACCGCCGGCCCCGCCATCATGCAGGCCACGATGGGTGCCCGCGCCGTGCGCCGGCTCGGCGTCACCCTCGACCCCGCCACCGCACCCCCGCCTCGGCCCGCAGCCGCAGCCGCAGCCGCAGCACCCATCATCCCTGGCGCTGCCACCCCGGGCGCCGCCGCTGCCACTCCCGCCGGCGGTGCCCCCACCGCCACTGGCGCGCCGACCGGCGAGGCGGTGGCCGTAGCGGGCGACAGCCGCCCGGGAGGTGTGCGGGGCACGCGGACCCCGCCGCCCCCGCGCGGCGCCGAGCAGGCGTCCGCGCCAGCGGCGGCCGAGGCCGGGAAACAACCGGTCGGCCCGCCGCCCGGCGCTGCCAGCTGCCACATCTGGGCGTCCGACGGCGTCGCCTCGCGCAAGCTCGCCGCCGGCTGGATCCCCGGCGTCGACGCCTACCCCGCGCCCGTCCTCGCCGCGTTCGAGCAGGCCCGCCAGCAGGACCCGGTCGGCTGACGGCGCGTCCCGGCCGGGACGCGCCGCCCCCGCCCCGGGCAGCCCCGCCGCGGCCTGCCGGGTCAGGCGCGGCGGTAGACCTCGATGCGGAACACGCCGGGATAGTCCTCGGTCTTGACGTCGGTGAGGGCGACCGCGACCCGCAGCGCGCCCGTGCCCGTCTTGGAGTTCACCAGGGTCTGGGCCGGGTCGAGGGCGCCGGTGGGGGTGTAGACCGGCGTGTGGACGAGGGCCGAGTGGTACGGCTCCTTGGACCACCAGACGAGCACGTCGTTGGCCTGCAGGCCGGCGGCCGTCGGCACCTCACCGATCTTGCGGTACTCGTCGGCGAGCACCTGCGGCACGCTCGAACCGAACAGCGTGTACCCGCCGACCGCCCCGAAGGCCAGATAGGACGTGCCGAAGCCGTAGCCGTGGCAGAAGAACCGCTGGTCGTTGACGGCGACCGTGGCGGCCGGCTGCCAGGCCACCACCCGGCTGCCCAGTGCCGTCCGCACGCTGACCGACCGGCCCGGTACCCCGTTCGCCGAGACGTTCGCGTTGGCCACCGTGTCGCCCGCGTTGGCATCAAATGGATGCATCGTCGCTCCCACCCGTGAAATCCACCGACTTTGCAAGGACGCAGAAGAAATCCCGGACCATCCCCGACACGAAACAGGCCCAGACGTTCGCCTACCGCCGAAATCGCTGTGACGCCAGACCGAACAAGGTCGGCGTACATTGTTCCGAGAAGGCCCTGGGGTGAATTACCCCGAATTCTCCGCGCAGAGGGAAGTCTGCACGATCACAGGACGGATCGTTACCCTTTTCGACCGGGTGCTCCGGACCGGTTGCCCACTGCCCGCTATGACCCGCTCCGCCCATTGCCGGGAGAGTTCCTGCGCAGGGACAGGCCGTCTCATCGAGGCGCCCGTGTTCGGCCCGGCGGCACCCGGGCCCGATCACCCCGCCCCACGGTCACGGTACTGTCAGCGTCGTCCCGCCGATGGCTCCGCCCGGGAGGCGCCCGATGCCGGCCGACCGCACACCTCCCTCCCCCGAGGCCGGCGCGCTGTTCGACCTCGCGCGCACCATCGCCGCGAAGGAGATCGAGCCCCGCGTCGTCGAGGACGAGGCCCAGGCGCGCTTTCCCCGCGAGGTCGTCACGACCCTCGGCGAGGCCGGCCTGCTCGCGCTGCCCTACCCCGAGCGTTATGGCGGCGGCGGCCAGTCCTACGAGGTCTACCTGCAGGTCCTGGAGGAGATCGGCTACCGTTCGGCGTCGCTCGCCGTCGGTGTCAGCGTGCACAGCCTGAGCGCCTACCCCCTCGCCGAACACGGCACCGAGCCACAGCGCGACGCCCTGCTCTCCTGGCTGCTCGGCGGCCGCACCCTCGGCGCCTACTGCCTGTCCGAGCCGCACGCCGGCTCCGATCCGGCCGCGATGACCACCGCCGCCCGCCCCGACCCGTCCGGTGCCGGCTGGCTGCTGTCAGGAACGAAGGCGTGGGTCACCCACGGCGGCATCGCCGACTTCTACACCGTCTTCGCCCGCACCCGCGCCGACGACCGCACCGGCGGCGTCTCGTGCTTCCTGGTCGACGCCGGCACCCCCGGCCTGCGGATCCAGCCCCCGGAACGCAAGATGGGCCTGACCGCCTCCCCCACCACCCAGATCGTCTTCGACGACGCGCCCGTCCCCGCCGAGCGCCTCATCGGCGGTGAGGGCGACGGTCTGCGCATCGCCCTGTCCGCCCTGGACGCCGGCCGTCTCGGCATCGCCGCCGCCGCCGTCGGCCTCGCCCAGCGCGCCCTCGACGACGCCGTCGCCTACGCGAAGCAGCGCCACACGTTCGGCAGGGCGATCATCGACCATCAGGGCCTCGGCTTCCTGCTCGCCGACATGGCCGCCGCCGTCGAGTCCGCCCGCGCCACCATGCTCGCCGCCGCCCGCCGCCGCGACGCCGGCCTGCCCGCCAGCCGCCAGTGCAGCATCGCCAAACTCGTCGCCACCGACGCCGCCATGAAGGTCACCGAAGACGCCGTCCAGGTCTTCGGCGGCGCCGGCTACACCAGGGACTACCCCGTGGAGCGCTACATGCGCGAAGCCAAGGTCATGCAGATCTTCGAGGGCACGAATCAGATCCAGCGGATGGTGATCGCCCGCCACCTCGCCCGCCCCTGACCAGCACAGTGTTTTCGCAGGTCACAGGCCCAGTTCGGGTGGTGGCGGCGGCTCGGCCGGCGCCGGGATGCTGTCCGGCTGAGTCTGGTTCGGTCCGACTGTTTCCGGCCCGCTGCGGATAGGGCGCGGATGAGAACGGGGCGCCTCGGCGACTCCGGGCGCCTGTGCAGAGGCTCCGGGAGCCTCCGCCGACTCGACCCAAGTGGCCAGGGCGGCGTCGATGCGCTGTTTGGCAATCGTGTCCTGTCCGACGATGCAGCGGGCGTAGACGAGGAGCAGGACGCGCACCGAGTGGCCTGCCCACGCGGCTGCCTGGGTGACGGGGACGCCGGCGTTCAGCCAGCCCGACACCGCGGCGTGCCGCAGGTCGTAGGGCCGCGGGCCAGCGGTGATGCCTGCTCGGCCGGCGACAGGGCCTCCTTGCGGGCCTCCCGCCACACCTGCAGGTAGCGGGTCGCCTTCACCGCGTTCCCGCGTCCAGACCGGAACAGCCGCCCGTCCGGGGTGACCCCGAAGGTGTCGATGTGCCGGCGCAGAACGGCGACAAGCCGCGGATTGAGCGGCACCGGCCGCACTTCGCCCTTCGCCCGATGTTTGAGCTCGCGGGCCTGGCGCGGCCCGTGCGGACTATCGGACCAGCGTGGTGAGATCTCCGGGTTGTTCGCCTCCAGCAGCACCTCACCCCACCCCGAGACGGGCAGGGTCAGCTGGTCGAGGCGCAACTCCTGCAGTTCACCGGGGCGGACCGCGGCGTGGTATATCGTCGCGAAGAACGCCTCCAGCTCCGGGGCCCGCCGCGCGACCGCCGCGAACAGACGGCCGGCCTGTTCGGCGTTGACGACCGCCCTGCGGTCGACCTCGACCACCGTGCGCGGCACCTGCCAATCCGCACCCACCAGCGGATTGACCTCCAGATCGCCACGCGACACCGCGTACTTGACCGCCATCTCGAAAACCTGCCGCCGTCGAATGACCGTGTTCGCCGCCGCCGGCCTGCCATCAAGACGTCGGGTCAACGCACCCAGCACCAGGCGCACCACATCCGGATCAGCCAGATCGGTGACCGGCCGGCTGTGCGCCTCCATCCACGCCACCACCCCCGCCCAGCCCTGCGGCGGCGCCACCTCCCGACGAACACCACCACGCCCCACCGTGGTCCGCGCACCCGTGTTGAACGACCAGCCCGGCAGCGCCTCGCGCACCAGCTCCTCCACCTCCACCGGAACCGGACCGTCGAACAGCACCACCGTCACCGCGGTCAGCACATTCGCGATCGACCGCCTGCTCCCCGGGGCCTGCCCCTGCTCCCACTTCGCATCCACAAACGCCCGCGCCACCTGCAACCAGGTTCTTGCCACCGCAGGCGGCTCCGCCGCCCGCCGCGCGAGCACCTCCCGCACCGGAAGACCCGAGGAAACCTCAAACGCCTCCCCTTTCTTCACCGCGGTCAGGATCTCCGCGCGACGCGCCTCCGCCGCCCCCTTCGTTGTGAACGAACGCGAGTTCTCCGATGGCCGGCCGGCTACCCACCACCGGGCCTGCCACGTCGTCCGCCGCTTCCCCTTCACCTCCCGCACAGCCCAGACCCGCACATCAAACGTGGACCGCGGCTCGTCCCCGCCGCCGACGTTCCCGCCAGACCGAGAGGAGCCGTGCCCGCTCACCGGGACGGATCCCGGGTCAGGCCATCAAGCCACGCATTCAGATCATCACGGGCAACGCGGATCTGCCCGTTCGGCAACTTGATGACCTTCGGACCCGTGCCCTTACGCTGCCAGTCCTGCCACGTCGACCGCGGCAACGGCCCCTCCGGCCCACCCAACTCCACCAGCACCTGATCAAGAGTCAGCAACACCCGCTGACCAGCCCCACCAGGCTGTCTACTCCCACGGCCACGCGCCGCCGACCGGCCAGCCGACTCCGAACCAGCGCCCCCGCCACCCGCAGGCCGCGCGACCACCGCCCGCGGAAACGCCGCCGCCCGGCCGTGATCGGGAATACCCGAACCACTCGGGACACCCTTCGAGACTCGACCCGCCGACACATCACATGAAGTGCATGCGGACCCATGCGAGGAAGGTCGCGCCCCTGGTCCCCAGCATCACCCCATCACCCTGAGGACGGACCACGACACCAGGCGCCGTCCATCGCGAGTCAAGTCCAATCTCTCGCGCTGTCGATCGCATTACCAGCGGAATCCACGGGAGTAGGGAGGACCGCACCGTATGGCTCACCTCAGTACATCTCGCCCACGCGGGAGGACGGATCACCCCCACGGGCGTGGGGAGGACACGACGTACCCGCCGCGGGCGCGGGATGTCGATCGGATCACCCCCACGGGCGTGGGGAGGACGGTGGCCTGATGCAGGCGATGACGGCCGGGCACGGATCACCCCCACGGGCGTGGGGAGGACCCCGAGCCGGCGCCCGAGTGCCGGCCTCGGTCACGTCCACGGGGGTGGTGTACGGAGAGTGACTCCGCGTGATCTGGGTTCAGGTTATGCGGTGAGGGCTTCGGGTGTCACGCTGATCTCGGGTGTGTCGGGTGGCGTGTTTCCCGCGTCGACTT